>JAXGSX010000090.1:0-12204 GCA_040775225.1 Kiritimatiellia bacterium
CCGAAAATTTCCTGCAGCTGTTTTACTCGCCCAACCGCTCGCCCGGCCCCAATCACAGCAATTACGCCAATGCCGAATGCGACGCCCTTTACGAGCAAATCCGCGTCATGCCCGCCGACGCGCCGGAGCGCCTGCGGCTGTGCCGGCGCATGGTGGAAATCATCATCGAGGATTGCCCCTGGATTTTCACGCATCATCCCATGGATTACATCATCCACCATCCCTGGCTGAAAAATTACAAGCCGCACGATTTCCCCTACGGCATGGCCAAGTATTACAACATTGACACTGAAGCCCGCCGCGCGGCCGTCCGCGCGCGCTGACGGCCGGCGGTTATCATAACGCAGCCGATGGTATTGGGTGCAAGACAAATTTGTTGGTGTTGCGCGGGAACGGATTTTTATTGTACATGATAGCATGCTTTTTAGCTGAATATGCTTGAAGTAAACGCCAAACTTCGGTTATCATAAATTCATGAGAACTGTTGAGAGCATCATAAAAACAGGGGATTGCACAAACGTATTGTCTGACTACCCTGACAATTACTTTAATCTGATTGTCACATCTCCGCCCTACGCCGATTGCCGGGAAAAAACCTACGGCGGGATCAAGCCCGGCGAATATGTAGAGTGGTTCCTGCCGAAAAGTGCTCAATTTCTGCGGGTTCTGAAGCCTACCGGCACGTTTATCCTTAATATAAAGGAAAAAGTAGTTGCCGGAGAACGCCATACCTATGTTATTGAACTTATCGTGGCGTTGCGCAAACAAGGTTGGTTATGGACCGAGGAATTTATCTGGCATAAACGGAACTGCCATCCCGGCAAATGGCCGAACCGATTCCGTGACGCGTGGGAACGATGCCTGCAATTCAATAAATCGAAGAATTTCCAGATGTATCAGGAGAGTGTGATGGTGCCAATGGGGAAATGGGCTGAATCACGGCTTCGGCATCTTGGGAAAAACGATGTTGTCCGGTTCAATTCGCAGGTCGGCAGCGGTTTCGGCAAGAATATTGCCAATTGGATCGGAAGGGACAAAGCCTATCCATCCAACGTTTTGCATCTCGCCACGGAAACTGACAACCGGAACCATAGCGCGACTTTCCCAAGAGCGCTGCCTGAGTGGTTTATCAAACTTTTCACCAAAGAAGGCGACTGGGTGTTAGATCCTTTTGTAGGCAGCGGTACGACATGTGAAGTAGCGCAAAAACTCGGCAGAAATTCAGTTGGGATAGATATTCTACAGGAATATGTTGAGCTTGCCCAAGAAAAGATTAATCCTGTTGAAATGATGCTCCTCGAACAAAAGGCCGAATATGGCAAATCTAACAAAAAACGAAATCATAGAATTCATCGAGCCAAACATACGGCGGTTTCACAGCCGAAGGCTTGAGAATCTTCTGGGCCTGCAATTGAAAAATATTCTATCGCGCAAGAATCCTTATCTCTTCAAGGCGAAAAACCAGAATACGGCGCATGATTTGGTGAAAACCATTCTCGACGCGCACCTCTCATCTCAAGAGGAAGGCATTTTCGGCGGATTCCTGGAGGAACTCGCCGTTTTTATCTGCGGGAAGACGTATAACGGCAAAAAGTCATCCGCGGAAGGGATAGATATGGAATTCCAGAAAAACGGGATCATCTATCTGGTTTCGATTAAATCCGGACCAAACTGGGGCAATAGCCGCCAAGTCGCCAGGATGAAGGACGACTTCAGAAAAGCAAAAAAAATACTTGGCACAAACACCAAGGGTCTGAAAGCCGTGGCAATCAACGGATGCTGCTATGGCAAGGACGCGCATCCCGATAAGGGAGATTACTTAAAATTATGCGGCCAAAGGTTTTGGAAGTTTATTTCCGGCGACGCCAATTTCTATACCGCCATTATTGAGCCGCTGGGGCATAAAGCTAAAGAGAAAAATGATGAATTTTTGGTTGAATACACAAAAGTCATCAACAAGTTTACACTGGAATTTTCCAAGGAATACTGCGCGCCTGATGGATCAATTCTATGGAAGCAACTCGTTCAATTCAATTCCGGTATGAAGACGGACTAGAACAGCCTGACACAATAATAGCACCGTTATCGGTATGACCCACGTTGAAAATCCCTTCATCTCGCGCGCGCGCATTGCCGCCGACCTGGGAAAACTCGGCCTCCGACGCGGCGGCATGGCGCTGGTGCATAGTTCGCTCAAGTCCCTGGGACGGGTGGACGGCGGGCCGGACGCGGCCATTGACGCACTGCACGACGCACTGGGACCGGATGGATTGCTGGTTTTCCCTTCTTTCCAGAAGGGCGGCGAACACAAACTGCTGCGCGAGGGCGTGGCCTTCGATGTACGTTCTACCCCGACCGGGCAGGGCCTCCTGCCGGAAACCTTCCGCCGGCGCGCGGATGTGATCCGCTCGCTCAG
Organism: Kiritimatiellia bacterium; assembly: GCA_040775225.1. Taxonomy (GTDB): domain Bacteria; phylum Verrucomicrobiota; class Kiritimatiellia; order JAAZAB01; family JAAZAB01; genus JAXGPF01. The sequence goes on from JAXGSX010000090.1 coordinate 2,417, forward strand.
TCCCACCCATTGCCTGGCGGCGCGCGGACCGGGCGCGGACGAATTCCTGGCCGGCCACGAAAAATGCGAGGTGTCCGTGGGCCATGGCACGCCGTTCGAAAAAATCGTCGAACGGGGCGGCCAAATCCTGCTGCTGGGCGTTACCCATGCCTGCAACACCATGTTGCACTACGTGGAAAACACGTCCGGCGCGCCGACCGTCTCGCGCGAACTGTTTACGCCGACGGTCATTGACGCCGACGGGCGGCCCCATACCGTACCGACCTACCCCCACATGCCGGGCCTGCGCCGGCGTTACGAGCGGGTTGAGACGGAATTAATGGCCGCCGGCATCCAGGCGAACGGGCGCGTCGGCCTGGCCGACGCCCGCCTGATTGACGCCCGCGCAATGGCGCGTCAGCTCGGCGCGCGGGTGCGCGCCGACCCGCTTTACCTGATTGATGTTTTCAATCCCGCTCCAACGCCTCCAGTTGCAGGATAACCCGGCCATAACCGGCCTGAAGGGGCGAGGCCTCGATTTTGCACGCGCCCAGCGTCCAGGGCGGACGCCGGCCGGCGGCGGCATTCAACAGCGCGCCCACGCCCTCCAAGGCCGCTTCACCATATTGCATGTCCATCCGGCGAACCCGCCAGCCGTCCGGCAGCGTCTGCGCGCCGCGGTCGAGAATTTCCGGGCGCGCGTCCGGCGTGAATTCATTCGCCAATTGCGTCAACGGCGCCGGGCGCGCGGGGCGCGGCAATTCCTGCAAAACCGCCAGACGCCGGCGCGCCGACGCCTGCGCCGCTTCCACTTCGCGCAACCGCTCCCAAACCGCCGCCCGCTGCCGCAACGCCTGCGCCCGCGCCGGGGCCATAGCGGCGTTGCGCGCCGTCCACAGCAGTCCAGCAGCCAAAACTGCGGTCGCGGCCATCCAGGCTATTGTATTCCCATCCCGCCAAAACTTGAACATAGCCAACCTCATTCGCGCCATTTGCCCTTGATCACACAGGCGGCGCGGCCATCCTCCAGCGCGGGCAATGCTTCCATTTCCGCCGCATAACCCAGCTCGCCCAGCCGGCGCGTCAGCGCCTCGAACCGGCCCCAATCCGCCGCCGCGCACCGTATGGTGAATTGGCGGTCGTCCGCCTCCAAAATCTGATAAGCTATGCCGCCCGCCGCGCCGGCTTCCAGCAATTGCCCAATCCGCAAATGCAAATCCGCGGCCAGCGCCGCATGCAATGCCGCCGTTGATTGCCGTTCGTTTTCCCAGGCGCGCTGTGCTTCTTCCGCTTCCCGTCCGTAGGGAATCCGCGCCCCGGGCGCCAGCCGCGCGGCCAGGGCCGCCACCGCGCCACGCATGCTGTGCAGGCGACGCGCCGCCGCGGCCTGCCAGATTAAATTGCCCGCCAACAGCAGGCAACCCGCCGCCAGAACCAGGCAAGCCGCCCGCTGCATTGTCCGCCGCCGCCACCGACGCACCGCCGGGTGCAGCAGCGCGCCCTCGCGGAAATTGCAGCGCCAATCTCCCGGCGTCAGGGCGCGGGCTGCCAGGGCGCGGGATAAAATGCCCACCGCATCCGCCGGCCGCGATATCCGGCCCGGCCAGCGTTCCGTAAGCCGCCCCGCCAGTTCATCCGCCAGCGGCGCCGGCGCGCCGGCGCCGGCATATAAGAGCCAATGCGGCCGCCAATCCGTATTCGACTCGGCATACAAAATCCGCTCCAGCCGGCCGAACAAGGCATCCATGCTTCCTCCACCGGCGGCTTCCGCGCCGGCCAACCAAGGCAGCGTGTGCGCCTGCTGGAATCCTACGCCGCGGCCGGTAACCACGGTTAACTGTTCCGGCTGGAGATACACCAGCGCCCGCGCTTCGCCGGGCGCCGCCGGCGTTTCCAGCAGACTCTGCGTCCACAAGGCCAACCCGGCATGATCCAGAAATACCGGATCCCATCCCGCAGCGCGATAGCGGTCCAATTGCGCATCCACGGTACTGGCGCGCGCCGCCAGCGCCAGCACTTGCATTTTACCATTGATCCCGCGCCGCGCCGCCGCGAAACCATACCGGCAATCCTCCAACGCAAAAGGCAATTGGGCATCCAGCAACGCCGGCAATACCCGCCGGGTTTTCGACCACGCCTCAAACGGTGCGTCCAGCCAAACGGCCAGGGTGTCGTTCACTGCAAGACAGCCGGCCGCCGGCGTGCCGGATTGTTCGGCGGGGGCGCCGGCCGGCGCATCATAATGCAACCGGCCGCGGCAATCCCGGTGCGCGCGCGCGCAGACCGGCCCCATGGGCCCGAGTTCCACCCCCATGCACGCCCGCATGGGCAGGGCGGGCGCGCGGCGGAATTCCGCGCCCATACCGCGAGGGCCGGCAAAATTTACTCTGAGATGATGGAAGTTCATGATTTGCGTTTTAGTGAAAAACCTCATCCTGGAGCCGGGGCGCCCACGCTCCGGCGCAGCGAATTACCGGCAAACCCAGCGCCGCACCCGCCATTGCGCCAGCGGATCGCGTTCCGCCAGCGCCCAGACGCGGACCAGTCCGCCGGTCTGCTCCGCTTGCGCCGCCACGGTAAAATACAAGCTGCGCACATCCAGGTAGTCCGCGCAATCCCGGATGGAATCGTAATAGGCGAAATTATTCACCGCCTGGAGCGGCTGCGCATCGCGCCGCTTGACCAGGGCCTCCGCCGCAAAGGCGCGGGTCTGACCCAGTACGCCCAACAATACTTCCGGCGGCGCGGTATTGACATTCACGGGCGCGAGACCGGCGCCGTAATCCGGCAACACGCTGAATAATTCCGCCAGGCGCTCCGGTTCCGCCTCCGGCGCCAGCGCCGCCAATTCGGCGGTGCTCTGCAAGACCGCGCCGGTCAGCCCGGCGGGATGCCCGGCAAACCAATCCCGCCAATGTCCGGCAACGGCCGCCGGCGCCGGGCATTGCGCGCCGGCCAACAGTTCGGCGGCAATCGCTTCCGGCAGGCGGGCAACGTCCGCCGTCAATGCCGGAACTCCCAGGTTGTTGACATTAAACAAACGCGCGGCATCGCCGACCCGGACGGACAGCAGCGTGCCGTCCGGCAGGACTTCGCGCCGGAGCGCGGCCCAGGCGGCATTGGTATGGATCAAAGCCGCGGCGGCGGTTTCCTCCGCAAGCTTCTGCAGGGCCTGCCAGGCGGCGTCGCACGCCAGGGCGCGCAGCCTTGTGTGCGCACCGGCCCGCTGTTCCCGCGCCAGACGGCCGCGCGCCGCCATCTGGGTCTGCAAGGTCAGGGCCGCCAGCAGGGCCAGCAACATCAGCACCGCCGGCAGAACCATGCCGGCAGCGGAGGAAGGCGCGAAATAAGATTGACTCCCGCCGCGCGTTTTGCTGCAATCAAGTTTAACGCCAATCGCAGGTTTTGCCATGGAAATCAATCTTATCAGCATGCCCCCTCAAAGTCAAACTTCGCTTGGACGCGCTTTGCTGATCTGCGGCGTGATCGCGGCGCTTTTCCGGCCTGTTTGCGGCGGCGCCGCCGCGCCACCGCCCCCCGCTCTGACCAATGCGCCAGCCGCCAATCCGTCCGCAACCACGGGGTCCGTTTCAGCCGCCGGTTCCCCCGCTTCTGTCTCCCCGACCGGCGCGCCGCCGGCCGCCGCCGCCCCGGCTCTGGAGCGCAACCTGGCTGGCGGCGCCCCGCCGGATGCCGAGTCTGCCGAGGACGAACGCTTACGGCTGTACCTGCAGGCCAACGAATCCAAGTCCATGGCCGAGTGGCTGAAACAGCAGAATCTGCTGGAAGAAGCCGCGGATATTTACCGGGAAGCGCTGGGACTATACAAGAACCTTGCGGAAAAACATCCTGCCTGGCAAACCGAACTGGTGAATTTCCGCATTAACAATTGCGAAGAAGAATTAGCCGCCCTTGCCGGGGCGCGGGCCGGCGCCCCGCCCGCCGGCCTGCCGGCGCAGTTCGCCCGCACTGCCTCGCCGGCGCTCGGCGCGGCCCGGAATACCGCGCGGCTGCGGCGCGCCGCGCAATTAGAAAAAATCTCCGACCTGCCGGCGGCCCTGGCGCTCTACCAGGAAATTCTGGATGAAACTCCGCAACATCCCGAGGCCCTGCAGGGCGCCGCCCGCATTTACCTGCGCATGCAGAGGATCGAACCCGCGCGCGCCGTCCTGGCCCAGGCGGCGCAACTGCCGGCAAACGATGAAGCCACGTTGCTGCTGCGCGCCCTGCTGCTTTGCCATGACGGCAATTTCCACGGCGCGCGCCGGTTGGTGGAGGCGCTGCTCAAGCGCAATCCCTACAATGCCAATGCCCACCTGGTCATGGGCGCCGTGCTGGCCGATACCGGCCAGCTGGCCGCGGCGGAAGAAGCCACCAAACGCGCAATAACCCTCAACCCCAAGCTGGGCGACGCTTATTACAATCTCGCCCAGATCAGCCTGCGCCAACAACCGATTGATCTGGAAAAAACCAGGCACCATTACCGCAATGCCTTGAAATACGGCGCCGCCCCCGATCCCGCGCTGGAAGCGTTGCTGGATTAGGGCGCGACCATGACTACCAATACTTTGAAAGGTCTGGCATGGTCCCTGGCCAGCGCATTTCTCTGGAGCACCACCTTCGTCTGCGCCCGGTACCTGCTGGCTGACGCCCGGACCGATCCCCTGACGCTCTCAACCGCCCGTTTCCTGCTGGGCGGGCTGGCCTTGCTGGGCATCGGCGCGCTGCGGCCGGGCATGCTCCAACTGCGCCTGCGGCCGGCCGACCTGGCGCGCCTGGCCGGGCTGGCGCTCTGCGGCCTGGCCGGCATGAGCGTCCTGCTGTTTTACGGCCAGAAACACACAACGGCCATCAACAGTTCCATGCTGATGCAGTTGAGTCCGGTATTCATCATGATCCTGGGCATCGGCATCGGCGAGCGCATCACCCGGCGCAACCTGGCGGCGCTGCTGCTCAGCCTGTGCGGCACCATGCTGGTCGTCGGCATCATCACGCCGGCCGGCGTAAGCGCGCCGCGGGCCGCCGCGCGCGGCGACCGGCTGGTGCTGGGCGGCGCTTTTTGCTGGGCGCTTTATGCCGTTCTCAGCAAGCCCACGGTGCAACGGCTGGGCGGGTTTACCGCCACCACCTGGGTTATGCTGGCCGGCGCGGCGGAACTGCTGGTGCTGCGCCTGACGCTGCCGGCGGAATTCATCCCGCCCGCCGGCGGCGGCGCCTGGGCGATTGTCGTTTACATGGCGCTATTCCCCACCGCCCTGGCTTTCTTCGCCTGGTACGAGGCCATGCGCCTGATTGACCTGGCAGTGCTGAATGTCATGCAGTATTTGACGCCGGTCTTCACCATTATCCTGGCCGGCTGGTGGCTGGGCGAGCGCCTGACCTGGCTGCAGGGTTGCGGCATCGCGGTGGTGTTGTCCGGCATCGCCCTTTTACGGCCGGCAGCGCAAAAAAGACTTGCCAAGCCGCCTGGTTAATATTACAAAAGACGTCCTGTTGCCTGTAAACCAGCGCCAGCCGCCAGTTTGGCGCGCGGCTCCGGCCGCAATCAACCACAAAAAGGTGTTTTTATGTATTCTGCTTCCGACCTGCGCAAGGGACTGCGCATTCAAATTGACGGCGTGCCCTATTACATCACGGAATTCAATTTCGTCAAGCCCGGCAAGGGGGCGTCAATCTATAACTGCAAGCTGAAAAACCTGATCAACGGCAGCACCCTGACCAAGAGCTACCGGTCCAACGATAAATTCGACGAGCCGCAGATCGAAGACCGTAAAATGCGTTACTCTTACAACGACGGCACGAATTACGTTTTCATTGACTCTGACTTCGAGCAGTTGGAGATTTCGCCCGAAGTGCTCGGCGATTCGCGCTATTTCCTGAACGAGGATATGCCCGTGGACGTGCTGGTTTTCAACGGCCAGGCCATCGGCGTGGATTTGCCCACGTTTATCGAAAAGGAAATTATTGAAACTGAGCCGGGCGCGCGCGGCAACACCGCCACCAACGTGTTGAAGCCGGCCAAGATCGCCGGCGGCTTCGAAATCCAGGTGCCGCTGTTCGTCAACCAGGGCGATGTCGTTAAAATAGACACCCGCACCGGCGCGTACAGCGATCGCGTGCGGACTTTCCGCAATTGACGATGGCCGAAGGACTCAAGCCCGGTTCTGCCGCCGGACGTTTGCGCAAAATCCGGCCGGCCCTGGAACGGCGCGCGCAAGTCATCGCGGCGGCGCGGAATTTTTTCACCGTCCGCGGCTTCCTGGAAGTGGACACTCCCGTCCGCATCCACGCCCCGGCGCTGGAGGAACAGATTGATGCCCAACCGGCCGGCGCGGCGTGGCTGCGCACTTCGCCGGAACTGCACATGAAGCGGCTGCTGGCCGCCGGCTACGACAAGCTGTTCCAAATTGGCCCGTGTTTCCGCCACGGGGAATACGGCGACCGGCATAACCCGGAATTCCACATGCTCGAATGGTACCGCGCCAATGAGGATTACCGCGCTATCCTGGACGATGTACAAGGCTTGATCCCCGCCGCCGCCCGGGCGGGCGGCGGCAATACCAACGGCTTCGTTTATCGCGGCCGGCGGATAGACCTGTCCCGACCCTGGCATATTCAGACGGTAGCCCAGGCCTTCCAGGATGCCGCCGGCTGGGACCCGACGCGCGCGTTCGACGCCGAGCGATTCGAAGCCGACCTGCTCGGTAAGGTGGAACCCCGCCTGCCGCCGGACCGCCCGACGGTGCTGACGGATTATCCCATCGAACTGGCGGCGCTGGCGCGCTGCCGCCTGGGACATCCGCCCGTGGCGGAGCGCTGGGAATTGTATATCGGCGGCATGGAACTCGCCAATGCCTTTTCCGAACTGACCGACCCGGCGGAACAGCGCCGGCGCTTTGCAGACTGCGCCGCGGCGCGGCGGGCGGCCGGCAAAACCGTCTACCCGCTGGACAATGAGTTCCTGGCTGCGCTGGAGGCCGGAATGCCGCCCAGCGCGGGCGCGGCGCTCGGCCTGGACCGGCTGGCCATGCTCTGCTGCGACGCCGCCAGCCTGGATGAGATTCTACCGTTCCGCGTACGCTGAACACGGCCGGATTGCGCCGGATGTATCCCGCTTGATCGCGGCCGGCCGCGCGCATGGTTTTATCAGGTTCCGCCGTGCGGCATTCTGCGGTTCGACGGTAACCGGGCGGAGGGAATGGTAATGTTCGAGCCGGCTTGACGGTTGGCGCAAGCCGTAGCCGCATCAAATTCCCTGCCGCAGCACCTGAATCACCAGCGGGCCGAGCAGGACCAGGAAGACGGCGGGAAAAATAAAGGCGATCAGCGGGAAGAGCATTTTCACCGGCGCTTCATGCGCCAGTTTTTCCGCCCGCAGAAAACGCTTGGCACGGATTTGGTCGGATTGGATGCGCAGGGTGGCGCCGATGCTCACGCCCATTTCATCGGCCTGCGTCAGGGCCGTCACCAGCGAATGAATGTCCGGCTGGTCAACCCGGCCGGCCATGTGGCGCAAGGCTTCGCGGCGGGTCTTGCCCAGTTGAATTTCAAACAACACCCGCCCCAACTCCTCGCCCAGCGCATCCGTTTTCCGCCGCTCGATGATGTTGCGGATGGCCGTCATGAAATCCAATCCCGCTTCCACGGAAATGGTCAGGAGATCCATGACAAACGGCAGCGCGCGCAGAATCTCGCGGTGCCTCAGCAGGACGGCGTTTTTCAGCCAGAAGCGCGGGTAAAAGGCCATCCACAGGAACAATACGGCGGCCAGGGCCGCCGGCCGGCCGCCCATGCCGGCCGACGACGCCGAGAATGCGCCCAGGACCGCCAGCGCCAGCAGGCCGCCCCAGACCAGCGGAGCCAGCAGGCACAGCGCCATATATTCCTGCGCGCTCAGGGTATCCTCGTACCCGGCGGCGGTCAGCCGCGTTTCGAGCCGCGCGCACAGCGGTTGAAATTTCGGGCGGTGGAAGTAAAACGCCGGGTACAGGGTCAAGGGCATCAATGCCTTTAACAGCAACGGCAGACGCCGGGCCTGGCGCGCCAAACCGGACGCGCCGGGAGCGAGCGGCACGGCCAGCGTCAGCCGCGCCAGGATCCAACCCAACCCGCAGGCGAAGACCGCCCATAAAACGGCCAGTCCGATTTCCGGCCATGTCAATCCCAGGATGTTCATATATCAATCGCCACGATTTTGCGGATTAACAAGGCGCCGATGACTTCCAGCGCCAGGATCGCTCCAATCATGCCCAGGCCGACCGGCGAATGGGCAAACACGCCCATCATCCGCGGGTCAATGGCAAACATCACCGCGCCCAGGATCAAAGGCATCAGCCCTACCACCACTCCCTGAAGGCGCCCCTGGGCCGTCAGGGCCAATACCCGGCCCTGGATGCGGATGCGTTCGCGGATGGTATGGGCGATTTTTTCAAACACTTCGGTAAGATTGCCGCCGGTCTGCCGGGCGATTTCGATGGCCCGGACCATGATGGTCAAATCCTCGCTGTCCACCCGCCGTTCCAGATTGCCCAGCGCTTCTTCAAATTTCACGCCGACGCGGGTCTGCTGGAGAAACAGGCTGAATTCCTGGGAAATCGGGTTGCGATTCTGTTTTACGATCTGCTCGAATGCCTGGAGAATGCTTGACCCGGAACGCAGGGCATTGCTCATGGTCATCAGGGCGTCCACCAGCTGCTCGTTGAAATCGCGGCGGCGCTTCTGCTTCAACACCGCCAGGGCCCGGCCCGGCAGGGTCAATGCCACGCCCCCGGCGAGACCGCCGGCGACCAGGCCGCGCAGCAAGCCGGGCAGCGAGCTGAAATCGCCCGCCGCCAGGAAAAATGTCAGGAACACGACCGCCGCCGCCGCCCAGGCGATCTCCAGCAGGCGGCGTGGCGGAATGAAGTAAAACATCTCGGCAAACTGGCGCGCGGCATTCTCGGTATAAACGGCGGCGTAACTTTCCGCGCCGGATTGCAGGGCGCGCACGCAGGCGTAAGCCAGCAACGCAAAGCTCAAACCGTAAAGCAACGGAATCAGCGCCAACCATGATATTTCGTGAAATTCGGACATAAGCGAGCCAATTTCAAAACTAACGTTTTGAAAGAATTCAAACTCAAGCATCACCGCCGCCGGTCCGGCGGCTCGAACATGGCCATGTCTATTTCCAGACCGCGGCTGCGGATTTCTTCCAGGAAGGTCGGCACCGACCCGGATGGCTGGATCGCGCCCAGCACGCGGCCGTCGGCATCCAGCCCCGTTTGTTTGAACACAAAAATATCCTGCATGGTGATTCGGTCGCCCTCCAGGCCGGCGACTTCCGTGACGGCGGTGACCTTGCGCGAGCCGTCGCTCAGGCGCGCGGTCTGGATAATCAGGTGGATGGCCGAAGCGATCTGCTCGCGGATCGCGCGCGACGGCAGTTCGATGCCGGACATCAGGGTCATGGTTTCCAGGCGTGAAATCACATCGCGCGGCGAGTTGGCATGCACGGTGGTCAGCGACCCGTCGTGGCCGGTGTTCATCGCCTGCAGCATGTCCAGCGATTCGCCGCCGCGGCACTCGCCGATGATGATGCGGTCGGGCCGCATGCGCAACGCGTTGCGCAGCAGGTCGCGGATGGTGACCGCGCCCCGGCCCTCGATGTTGGGCGGACGCGATTCCAGGCGCACCACGTGCGCCTGGGAGAGACGCAACTCCGCCGAATCCTCGATCGTGACAATGCGGTCGGTATTCGGGAGAAACGAACTCAGCACGTTTAAAAACGTGGTTTTGCCCGAGCCGGTGCCGCCGGCCACCACGATGTTGCG
>JAXGSX010000091.1:0-12125 GCA_040775225.1 Kiritimatiellia bacterium
AGGTGCCGGTCAATCTGCGCCGCCACCTGGGCGTAAATCGGCAGCGGCGACGATTCCTCGATTTGGAATTGAATCTTCATTCTGCTGATTCTGCTTATTATACCTTTTTTAAAAAAAGTCAAGCATGTAATTATGCGGCTGACGACGGCCAGGGCTGAGTCATTCTTGACGGTTAACCTGGATCATGCCGAAGGCATGATAAGGAGTTTTATCCCTCTTCTGGCGGGATCGCCGCCATCCGCGGATTTTTCCCCGGCGACCATCCCTGGGAGGATGGCATGGCCTGTAACGCCGATGCCAATGGCGACGGCTTGGCCGCGATCTCTGCAACCCTGTCTTTAGTATTGATTTCATCGGACGGCGCCGGTAAACTATGGTCTATTTAGGGATTCCATAAACCGCCGCCGACGGCCCGGCAGGCGCAGTTGACCCGGGCCTGCGGCCGGGAGCGGCAACGCCTATGACTTTTAAAATTTACAACACCTTGACCCGCCAGCTGGAGGAATTTGTTCCGGCCCAGCCCCCGGCGGTGCGCATGTACACCTGCGGGCCGACGGTTTATAATTACGCCCACATCGGCAATTTCCGGGCCTATGTTTTCGAGGATTTGCTCCGGCGGCAACTGAAATACCGCGGGTTTGCGCCCTGCCAGGTGATGAACCTGACGGATGTGGACGATAAGACCATCAAAGGCGCGCGCGCCGCCGGCCGTCCGCTGCAGAAGTACACGCAGACCTACAAAGAGGCCTTTTTCGCGGATTTGCAGACGCTGAACATCGAGCGGGCGGAACACTACCCCGCCGCCACCGAACATGTGCCGGAAATGATCGCCCTGATTGAGACGCTTTTCCGCAAGGGTTACGCCTACCGTTCGGAAGACGGGTCGGTTTATTTCAATATCAGCCGCTTTGAAAATTACGGGAGGCTGGCGCGCCTGGACCTGGCGGGGTTGAAGCCCGGCGCCCGCATCGCCCAGGATGAATACCTGAAAGACAATGCCGCGGATTTCGCGTTGTGGAAGGCCTGGAGTCCGGAGGATGGCGATGTGGCCTGGGATGCGCCCTGGGGACGCGGCCGGCCGGGCTGGCACATCGAGTGCTCCGCCATGAGCATGAAATACCTGGGGCCGGGGTTCGACCTGCATACGGGCGGCATTGACAACATTTTTCCCCACCATGAGGATGAAATCGCCCAGAGCGAAGCCGCCACGGGCGTGCCGTTTTCACGGTATTGGATGCATTGCGCGCACCTGGTGGTGGATGGGCGCAAAATGTCCAAATCGCTGGGCAATTTTTACACCTTGCGCGACCTGCTGGAGCGCGGGTTTACCGGGCGTGAAATCCGCTATGTGCTGGCTTCGGCGCATTACCGGCAAGCCCTGAATTTTACTATCGAATCGCTGGAAGCCGCGCGGGCGGCGCTGCGGCGCGTGGATGAGTTCCGGGAACGGCTGGCCGCAGCGGCGCCGGGCGGGCCGGCATCCCAGCCCGACTGGCTGGCGCAGGCGCACAATGCCTTCCGACAGGGGATGGATGACGATCTGAACACGGCGGAGGCCTTGGCGGCCTTGTTCGAAATGGTGCATGCCGGCAACCGCCTGGCGGATGCCGGCCGGTTGACGCCGGTTGACGCCGGCGCGGCGCTGGCGGCGCTGGATGACATGGACCGGGTGTTTGGTTTCCTGGCGGCGCCGGAACGGAAACCGGACGAAGCGGTTTTAAAACTGGCCGCGGAACGCCAGGCGGCGCGGAGCCGCCGCGATTGGCCGGCATCCGACCGGCTGCGCGGCCTGATCGCCGAACGCGGCTGGTTGGTGCAGGATGTCCCGGACGGCTATAAACTGAAGCCCAGGGCGTGAAGGACGGGACGAGGTGGTCGGTGTTTGCGGGCGGGCGCCCGCCCAGGGGTTTAAACCATGCCGGGAAAATTGTTCACTTTTGAAGGGCCGGAAGGCGGCGGCAAATCCACGCATGCCGCTGCGCTGGCGCAAAAGCTGCGGGAGGCGGGGCATACGGTCAAACTGACCCGCGAGCCCGGCGGCACCTGGCTGGGCGAAGCGGTGCGGGAAATCCTGAAAGACCATCAACCGCCCCCGCCGACGCCGGTGGCGGAATTAATGCTGTTCCTGGCCGCCCGGGCGCAGTTGGTGGAGGAAGTGATCCGGCCCGCGCTGGCCGCCGGCGCGCATGTTGTCTGCGACAGATTTGCCGATTCCACCGCCGTTTACCAGGGATACGGGCGGCAGTTCAACCATGCGCAGGTGCGGGAGTTGAACCGGCTGGCCACGGGCGGCTTGATTCCGGATCGGACTTTCCTGCTGGACCTGGATGTCAGCGCCGGGCTGCTGCGCGCGCAGAGCCGGCAAAGCGACGGCGGCCGGGGCACCGACCGCATCGAGCGCGAAGCGCTGGAATTTCACGAGCGCGTGCGCCAGGGTTACCTGGAACTGGCCCGGCAGGAGCCCGGCCGGTTTCAAGTGCTGGACGCCGCGCGTCCGCCGGCGGAATTGCAACAGGCGATATGGGAAGCGGCGCTGAATGTTCTCCAATCCTGAAATCAAGGAATTGACCGGCATCCTGCGACAGGCTCTGCTGAGCGAGCGGCTCGCGCATGCCTACCTGGTATGCGGCCGGTCGCGCACCCTGCTGCGGGAGGCGGCGGGCGCGATCATGGCCCTGTTGTATTGCGGCGCGCGTCTGCCGGAGCGGCCCTGCGGCGCCTGCCCGGCCTGCCGGCAGGCGCTGGCCCATGTGCATCCGGACGCATTGTGGCTTGAACCCGAAAGCAAGTCCAGGCAGTTGGTGGTGGAACAGATTGATCAGGTGCTCCGGCATATTTCCCAGACCACCTTCGATGGCGGCTGGAAGACCGTGGTAATCGCGGATGCCGACCGCCTGAACCCTCAGGCGTCCAATAAAATATTGAAGACCCTGGAAGAGCCGCCGCCGCGTTCGCTGTTTCTGCTGCTGACGGACAGTCCGGACGAATTGCTGCCCACGATCATTTCACGCTGCCAGCGGCTGACCATCAACGCCGAAGATCCCGCCGCCAGCCGCGAGGGCCGCGATCTGATTCTGGCGGCCATGTCGGAAACGGGCGGTCCCGGCATGGCGGCGGCCCTGGAACGGGCGCGTTTTCTGCTGGAGCGGTTGAAGGCGGTCAAGGTGGAAATCAGCGAAACCGAAGCGGCGGCCATGGCCGAAACCAACCTGGAAGATCTGGACAAGAATGCGCGCGACAAGCTGAAGGATGTCCTGGAGGCCCGGGTGGAATCCCGTTACCGCCGCCGGCGTGAAACCGTGCTGGAATGGCTGATGCTTTGGCAGCGCGATTTACTGTTGTGCGCCGCCGGCGCGGACGATAAAATGCTGGCCTTTCAGGAAGCCGCCGCCGCGCTGCGCCGGGAGGCGCGCGGACTGAGCTGCCGGGCCGCCCTGGCCCGGTTGCAGGCGGTGGCGGAGATGCAGACCCAGTTCAACCGCAATGTGCATGAAGCCATGGTGTTGGAACACGGCTTCGTCCGGCTGGCCGAGCCGGAGTTGTCTCCCGGCTGACGGCATGTTGGACGGCGGGTGCGGGCGGCATACGACATGACTGGCATGATGTTTAAAATACTTTACATAGATTGCAATGAACCGCATCCGGTGAAGGCTTTTTGTCCGCTGGACCTGGCGATCGCGGTCGGCGATACCTGCGTTTTGAAAACTGACGGGCTGCTGGAATGCGGGCGCGTGCTGGTGCTGGCGGACGAACCCGCCGCTGCGCCGGGCGATATTGCCCAGGTATTGCGGCGTGCAACGCTGCAGGATCAGGCCCAGGCCAGCGAAAACGCATTATTCGCGCGCACGGCCTGGAAACGCTGCCAGGAAAAAATTCGTGAATTGAACCTGGAAATGCGCCTGCTGAAAGTGCGGTATTCGCTGGACCGGTCCGTGATCAAGGTGCTGTACGCCGCCGAAGAGCGGGTGGATTTCCGCCAACTGGTGCAGCATCTGGCGGCGGATTTGCGCGCCCGGATAGAAATGCGCCAGATCGGCGCGCGCAGCGTGGCGGCGATGACCGGGGGGTACGCTCCTTGCGGGAGGCGGCTATGCTGTTCCACCTGGCTGACGGAGTTCGATAATGTGACCATGCGCATGGCCAAGCAGCAGGGGCTGGCCTTGAATCCCGCCAACCTGAACGGCATGTGCGGCCGCTTGAAATGCTGCCTGCGCTTCGAGCACGCCTGTTACGTCGAACAAGGCGACAGCTTGCCGCGATTGAACGACCAGGTAACCTGTCCGGAAGGCGCAGGCCGGGTGGCGGACGTCAAGCCGCTGGCCCGCCGGGTGCGGATATGCCTGGCCGACCAGCGCATGGTGGAATATGACGCGGACGCGGTGCATCCGCTTTAATGCTTGGCAGCGGCTGCCGGAAACTGTTAAACTCCCCCGGTAAATGCATAAGCCACACCTGCAGTTTAAAATACTGGTGCTGAACGGACCGAACCTGGGATTGCTCGGGGTGCGCGAGCCGGCCGTGTACGGCGCGGCTACGCTGGAAGCCATCATGCGGGAACTGGCCGCGTATGGCCGGGAGCATGGCGCGCGCGTGGATGCGGTGCAAAGCGACCTGGAAGGGACGCTGGTGGAGCGCATACTGGGGGCGCGCGGCGTTTATGACGGGGTGATCATGAATCCGGCGGGATTCACGCATACCAGCGTGGCTTTGCGCGACGCCTTGCAGGCGGCGGAAGTGCCGTGCGTGGAAGTGCACCTGTCCAATACCGCGGCGCGGGATGATTTTCGCCGCCGCAGCCTGACGGCCGCCGCCTGCCTGGGCCAGGTCATGGGCTTCGGCGCGGTGGGCTACCGGCTGGCGTTGGACGGTTTATTGGAACATCTGGCCGGCGAAGCGGCGGCGAAACAAAAGGGGCATGTATGAAACTGGACGAAATCAAGGAAGTCGTGGAATTGATGCTGGCCAGCGACCTGGTGGAATTTGAACTGGAAGAAGAAGGCCGGCGCATTGCCATCAAGCGGGGCGCGCCCCCCGCGGCGGCCCTGCCGCCGCCGGCGCCCGCCGCGCCGCCGGCGCCCGCCGTGGTTGCGGCCGAACCGGCGGAGGAGCAAAATTGTGATATCGTCAAGGCGCCGTTCGTCGGAACATTTTATGCCGCGCCGTCGCCGGATTCGCCGCCCTATGTGAAACTCGGGCAGGAAGTCAACCCGGACAGCGTGTTGTGCATCGTGGAAGCCATGAAAGTCATGAATGAAATCAAGGCGGAAGTGCGCGGCATCATCCGTGAAATCATGGCGGAAAACGCCCGCCCGGTGCAATACGGGCAGCCGCTGTTTAAAATTGAAAAGATTTAGCCCATGTTCAATCGAGTGTTGATTGCCAACCGCGGCGAAATCGCCGTGCGCATCATCCGCGCCTGCCGCGAATTGGGCGTGAAAACCGTCGCGGTTTATTCGGACGTGGACGCCAATTCCCTGCACGTGCAAATGGCGGACGAGGCCATTTGCATCGGGCCCGCGGCGGCCAAGGACAGTTACCTTAAAATCGCCAATATCATCAGCGCCGCGGAAGTGGCGGACGTGGACGCCATCCACCCCGGCTACGGATTCCTGGCTGAAAACGCGCATTTTGTCCAGATTTGCGAAAGTTGCAACATCACCTTTGTCGGGCCGTCCGCCGAGAATATCCGGCGGATGGGCGACAAGGCCGCGGCCCGCTCCACGATGCAGAAAATCGGCGTGCCGACCATACCCGGCAGCAAGACGGTGGTGAAAACGCAGGAAGAGGCGCTGGAAGTCGCGCGGCAGTCCGGGTACCCGGTGCTGATCAAGGCGGCGGCCGGCGGCGGCGGCAAGGGCATGCGGATCGCCCATAACGACGTCAGCCTGGCGCAGGGATTCATCATGGCCAGCAACGAGGCCGAGCAGGCCTTCGGCACGCCCGATGTTTACATCGAAAAATACATTGACAATGCCCGGCACGTGGAAGTGCAGATCCTGGCGGATCATCATGGCCGCATCCTGGCCCTGGGCGAACGCGATTGCAGTATTCAACGCCGGCACCAGAAGTTGCTGGAAGAAACCCCTTGCCCGGCGCTGGATTCCGGGCAGCGCCGCAAGATGATCAAGGCCGCCGTCCGCGCCGCGGAATCCATCGGCTACCGCAATGCCGGGACAATCGAGTTCCTGCTGGACGGCGCCGGCAATTTTTATTTCATGGAAATGAACACCCGCGTGCAGGTGGAGCACCCCGTGACGGAAATCGCCAGCGGCATTGACATCATCAAGGAACAATTGAAGATCGCCGCCGGCGAAAAACTGGCCTGGGAGCAGCGCGATATCCGGCCCCGCGGGCACGTGATCGAGTGGCGCGTCAACGCCGAAAATCCTTTCAAAAACTTCACGCCTTCGCCCGGCCGGGTGGAGTGGGTGTTGTTCCCCGGCGGCCCCGGGGTGCGGGTGGATTCGCACATCTATTCCGGGTATGATGTTTGCCCGCATTACGACAGCATGCTGGCTAAAATCATCGTCAGCGGCGATAACCGCGAAGAGGCCATCAGCCGCATGTCGCGGGCGCTGGGCGAATTCATGATCGAAGGGGTGAAGACGACCGTGCCGCTGGGCCAGGCGATCATGCATGACTCCCTGTTCCGGCGCGGCGTTTACCACACGGCGTTTCTGGACAACTTTTTGAAAACGGAGCCGACGTTTGCGGCGGCGGGGGAAAAATGAAGGGGAGACCGGGCGTGATCAATTCCAAAAACAAGGCGGCGGAACCGGAGGACGGGAACAGGCCGCCGGCCGCGGAAACGGCCGGCGAGTTCGGCGCGGTGCGCATCCACCAGGGCGTCATCGCGGTGATTGCCCGCCATGCCGCGCTGCAGGCGCCGGGCGTGGCGGAAATGAGCGGTTCTTTTGCCGATGGGCTGGCCAATATCATTGGTAAAACCGACCGCGGCGTGCGCGTGGAAATGAACGAGCACGACCAGAGCCTGCGCCTGGAACTCCACGTGGCGCTGGAATACGGCGTGCGTATTCCGGAGGTGGCGTGGCAGATTCAGAACGACGTGCGGCGGGCAGTCTCGGAAATGACGGGGAAAACCGTCGCCGCGGTGGATGTGATCGTGCAGGAGGTCCGGATGGCGGCCAATCAGCAAAAAGAGGAGAAAAAATCATGAAAATCTTGCATTTCCTGGTCAGTTTGGCGATTTCCGCGGCGCTATTGTTGCTGGGCTGGGTTTTGATTGCGGATTTGTTCGGCCGGGAATACGCTTTCGGCGAATTCCTTTTCGCCGCGCCCTTCGGCCGGCTGGGATTGGGATTGTTTTTCATCCTGGCGGTGGCTTTCTTCTGGGTTACCGCCGCGCCGGCGCGCGCGCGCCGGGACCGGTTCCTGTCGTTCGAGAATGACAGCGGCACCGTCAGCATCAGCGTCAGCGCGGTCAATGCTTTCCTGGCCAAACTCGGCCGCGAATTCGCGGGAGTGGTCAATCTGCGTCCGGATGTCGCCGGGTCGGGACGCGATGCGGTGGAAATTCAGCTCGACTTGACCGTCAAGGCCGGCACGAAAATCCAGGAACTCTCGCAGCTGCTGCAGCAGCGCGTGCGCGACAGCCTGCGCGACAGCCTGGGGATTTCCGAAGTCGCCGCGGTAAAGGTTAATGTCATGGAAATCGTCAGCAGCGAAGAAAACACGGCCGCCGAGCGCGAGGAATGGCAAAACACACTTTGAGCCAAAATGTTGCGCGTTAAACCTTTCCCAGCCTGGCGGCCGACGCCGGAATTCGCGGCGCAGGTGGCCGGTGTGCCTTATGACGTGGTGGACCGGCGCGAAGCCGCCGAAATGGCTGCCGGCAATCCCCGCAGTTTTTTGCGCATTTCCCGCGCCGAAATCGAGTTGCCGGACACCGTCAACCCTTACGCTCCGGAAGTGTATGCCCATGCCCGTGAAAATTTCGACGCCTGGCGCCGGCAGCAATGGCTGCTGCAGGATGCCGCTCCCGCTTTTTATCTTTACCGCCTGCGGCAGGGGCGGCATTGGCAGGATGGCATCATGGCGTGCTGCCATGTGGACGATTACCGCGCCGACATCATCAGGAAACACGAAAAAACCCGGCAGGAAAAGGAAGACGACCGCACCCGCCATATTGACGCGCTGAGCGCGCATACCGGGCCGGTGCTCCTGACCTACCGGGATGTCCCGGAAATTGACCGTCTGATGGAGCAGGCCGCGGCTGCGCCGCCCCTGTATGATTTCACCGCGCCGGACGGCGTCAGCCATACCGTCTGTCGCATGCCGGATGCGCCGGCGCTGCAGCAATGTTTTGCCGGGATTCCGGCCGCATATATCGCCGACGGCCATCATCGTGCGGCCAGTTCCGTGCGCGTAGCCGGGCAGCGGCGCGCCGCCGGCGAGGCCAATCCGAACGCCGAATGTAACTGGTTCATGGCCATCCTGTTTCCCGCCGGCCGGCTGCACGTGCTGCCTTACAACCGGCTGGTGCGGGATCTTAACGGACTGACTCCGCGGGAACTGCTCGAGGCGGCGGCCGGCGCGTTCGATGTCGCGGAAAACGCGCCGCCGGCGCCGGAAGGCGTCGGCCGGGTCAGCATGTATCTGCATGGGAAATGGTTCGGGCTGGCCCGGCGCGCCCCGGCCCCGGCGGGCGACCCGGTGGCCGCCCTGGATGTCAGTTGCCTGCAGGATCATATGCTGGCGCCCATCCTGGGCATCCGCGATCCGCGCACCGATCGCCGCATTGATTTCGTAGGCGGCGCGCGCGGCGTCCAGGCGCTGGAGCAGAGCGTCAATTCCGGCGAGTTCGCCGCGGCCTTTTCCATGTATCCGGTGACGGTCGGCCAGTTGATGGCCATTGCCGACCGCGGCCTGATCATGCCGCCCAAAAGCACCTGGTTTGAGCCCAAGCCCCGTTCCGGCCTGCTGGTGCATGCCTTCTGAACGAGCGTCTGAATCTTATTGCTCTGGCGGGCTGATTGTGATAAATGAGGGTTTTTGGAGGACTCTATGGCCATGGAATTAGCTTTTGTCTTGATCAATCCGTATACGATCGCCAAGTCGCGCACCGGCGGGGTGATCGGACGGTTTTTGAGCCGCACCGGGCTGGAACTCGTGGCGGCGCGCATGTATGCGCCCGGTCCCAGCCTGGCGCAGGAATATGCCGCCCTGGTGCGCAGCGATGCCAGCGGGCTGGAGCCGGCCGCGCGCAACCTGCTGGCGGATTATGTCGCCAGATCCTACGGCCCGGACCCGGTCAACGGCCGGTTCCGGCGCGTCATGCTGATTCTGCTGGAAGGCGAAGATGCCATCCGCCGCGTGCGTGAAACCGCCGGGAGCGTGGCCACCACGGGCGGTGAAACCATCCGCGACACCTTTGGCGATTATGTGGTGGATGAACGCGGCCAGGTGCAGTATTTTGAACCGGCGGTTTTGATCGGCAACAATCCCCGGGAAACAGCGCAAGCGCTGGCAATCTGGGGGCGGTACGCCGAATCCGACGGCGGCATCGTCCAAAACGCCGCGGATTGCAATGCCGGCGCCGAGGGCTGGCAGCGCACGCTGGTGCTGATCAAGCCGGACAATTTCCGCTTTCCCAACGCCCGCCCCGGCAACATCATAGATTTGCTTTCACGCTCGGGACTGCGGATTATTGCCGCCAACGTGCACCGGATGAGCGTGGCCCAGGCGGAGCAGTTTTACCAGCCGGTGCACCAGGTGTTGCGCGAAAAGATGAAGGGCCAGGTTTCCGCCCGCGTGGTGGGCCTGCTGGAAAAGGAATTGAGCGTTGTTATCCCGGGAGTTACGGTGAAATTGCTCGAGGACCAGTTGGGTCCGTTGCTCGGCGATGAGCAGTTTTATCAATTGATCAAGTTCATGACCGGCCGTTATCCGCCCGCTTGCAAGCCGGAAGAACGCGGACAGGCCGGCCCGAGCAAGTGCCTGGCGATGATTTACAGCGGCGTGAACGCCGTGGAAAAAATCCGCACTTTGCTGGGTTCAACCGATCCCAACAAGGCGCCCACGGGATCGGTGCGCCGCGAATTCGGGCGGGACATCATGGTGAACGCCGCGCATGCCTCCGATTCTCAGGAAAACGCCGAACGTGAAATCGGGATACTGAATGTCGGTTCCGACCAGGTAAACCATTGGATTGGAAAATATTACAAACAATAACACCGCCATGCCGGCGCCGCATGGAAAATGCTTGCCAACTTCCGCCGGCTTGGTATAATCCAGAATGAAGTAAGACAGTACAGCAAGTATTAGCGTTTGCATTTTGCCCGGCGGATTGAAAAAATTTTCCGATGCAATGCTTTGCTGTAGGGCATAATGATTGCCGGGTGAACAAGGCTCAGGTTTCAGCGGTGCATGGAGGTCGGTTTGGCCATGGTTTTTGGGAGGGACGCGTAATATGAAGAAAAACATGAAAATGAAAAAGCCTGCTCCGTCGGCGCGTCGGGTAACTTTCCAACTGGCCGCCAATCCCAAGAGCGATGTTTTTATTGCGGGAACATTCAACAACTGGGATTCCGCGCGGCACCGGATGAAAGACGCCCGCGGCACCGGGAAATACTCCATCACGCTGGTGCTGCCCAAGGGCCAATATGAGTATAAATACGTGGTCAACGGCAGTTGGATGGTTGACCCGGAATGCCAGAACTGGGTGCGCAATTCGCTGGGCACATTGAACAGCCTGATCACGGTGGAGTAATTGCATTAAATTGCCGGCGAAAGGAAATTTTCCGCGCGCGCAGGATGCACCCA
Organism: Kiritimatiellia bacterium; assembly: GCA_040775225.1. GTDB lineage: Bacteria > Verrucomicrobiota > Kiritimatiellia > JAAZAB01 > JAAZAB01 > JAXGPF01. The sequence goes on from JAXGSX010000091.1 coordinate 10,783, forward strand.
CCGGCCGCCGGCGACCGCCGCCCAGGCTCCGTCCCTTTTTTGCGGATGATCCGTATTTATCCCCTTATCAAGAGCGGATATTGCAGCGGGCCGGCGCCGTGCGGGATATGGAGCGGCGCTTGACCGGCGGGCGGCAGCCGCTCGCGGAGTTTGCCGCCGGTCATGCTTATTTCGGCCTGCACCGCTGCGGCGCCGAATGGGTTTTGCGCGAGTGGGCGCCCCATGCAACCAGCATGCACCTGATTGGCGGCTTTTCCGGCTGGCGGGAAAATCCCGATTTTTGTTTTCAGTCCCTGCCGGCCGGCGTCTGGGAATTGCGCGTGCCGCGGGAGCGCCTGCGCCATGGCGATTTGTATCGCCTGCGCCTGGAATGGCCGGGCGGCGCCGGCGAACGCCTGCCGGCTTATGTGCGGCGGGCGGTGCAGGACGAAAACACCAGGAGTTTCAATGCGCAAGTCTGGGATCCGCCGCACCCGTATGTCTGGCGCCATCCCGGGTACCGGCGGCCGCCCGCCCCGCCGCTGATTTACGAAGCGCACGTCGGCATGGCGCTCCCGGAGGGCCGGGTCGGCACTTACCGGGAATTCCGGGAGCAAATGCTGCCGCGCATTGTTGACGCCGGCTATAACGTCATTCAATTGATGGCGGTGCAGGAACATCCGTATTACGGATCATTCGGGTACCATGTTACTAATTATTTCGCCGCTTCGTCGCGGTTCGGGCCGCCGGAAGAATTAAAGGCGCTGGTGGACGCCGCCCATGCGGCGGGGCTGGCCGTCGTCATGGATATCATCCACTCCCATGCCGCCCGCAATGAAGTGGAAGGATTGAGCCGTTTTGACGGCACGCTTTACCAGTATTTCCACGATGGACCGCGCGGGGAGCATGCCTTATGGGATTCCCGCTGCTTCGATTACGGCAAGCCGGAAGTGCTGCATTTTCTCCTGTCCAATTGCCGGTTCTGGCTGGATGAGTATCATCTGGACGGGTATCGCTTTGACGGCATTACCAGCATGCTCTACCATCATCACGGGTTGGCTAAAGCTTTTGTTTCCTACCGGGATTATTTCGACGAAAGTGTTGACGAGCAGGCCCTGGTTTACCTGACCCTGGCCAACCGGGTTATCCATGCCGTCCGCCCGGATGCCATCACAATCGCGGAAGATGTCAGCGGCATGCCGGGCCTGGCGGCGCCTGCCGCGCGCGGCGGCACGGGGTTCGATTACCGGTTGGCCATGGGGATACCGGATTACTGGATCAAGCTGATCAAGCATACTCCCGATGAAGCCTGGAACATCGGCGGCTTGTGGCATGAATTGACCAACCGCCGCGCGGACGAGCGG
>JAXGSX010000092.1:0-12040 GCA_040775225.1 Kiritimatiellia bacterium
GGTGAAATGCAGACGCGCGGATGGGTTGAGTTTTTTGACCTCCTCGTAATAAATTTTGTGTTTATTGATGGTGGCCGCCACATAGTCGTCTCCCCAGCGCGCGCGGCAGACATCGCAGCGATCTTCCCAGTTGGCGGGATTGGTCAACCACCCGGAGTCTGTGTCATGCATGCCTACCTGGGTAACGCCCGTGGCGCGGATGAATTCCGCGAAATTGCGCGCAGTTTCCCGGGTGATTTCATCCAGGCTCCAGCACCGCAGCCATGCGTCATTATCGCGGTGCGGCCCGACCGCCTTCGGACAATCCCTCTGGATTTCCGGATGCAAACTGCGCAATCCGGCGTAGGGCTTTTCGGCATAGATGATGGCCTCCACGCCGCGGGCGCGGCCATACTCCATGCCGGCGCGGACAATCTCCAGCCCTTTCAACGGCTTGAATATCTGGCCGCGCGGATAAAACCCATAATACTGCAGCAGGCCGAATTTGCGCCGCAGAAGCCGGTCGTAATAATCCCGGATGGCCCGCTGATACTCTTCCGACAGGGCCGGAGACGGATTATCATTATTTCGGATGGACGAAAACAATTGGATAACTTCCGGCATCCCGGAGTTGCCGACGGCAAATGGCGTGCCGGGTTCCAGCCAGACCAGGTCCGGCCAGTCCCGCACTTCCGCCGCCCGCCAGGCGGCGCTGCCGCCACCGGCGCCGCTTTTCAACAACTCACCAAACGTCACGCAGGCATACAAAGCGCCGATATTGTCCGCCCCGGCCAGGTAGATTCTTTTACCATCCGCCGAGCGCCGGATTTCATACCCGCGCTCGCCGGGATTTTTTTCGCCCACATTGACGGTTTTGTCCGCCACGGCTTGCGCGATCAGCGGGTTGTCATCCACCGTGCCGATGATAATCGCCGTCCTGTCCGCCGGCAGTTCCCCGCCGCTGATTACAGGCAGAACCGAATTGCCTCCGACTGCCTGCAACCGCTGGTTGATCCAGTCCGCCCCGATTCTGGACTGCTCGCAGGCGTCCGCGCCGATCACCAGCGCCACCTTGTCCGAATCGAGGACGAGGTCGTTATCCGTCAGGCGGATTTCCTTCGGCATGGGGACGATATCCAGTTCCGTCCAGGCGCGCGGATCCACCGCGTTTTCCGCCGCGCCGCCGCCGGCCGCGCCGGCTGCCGTCCAACCCGCCAATACCGCCGCCAGCATCATCGCCGCTGCCATCGCTTGTTTCATAGTGTTGCTTCTGTTTCGATTAACAGACGGCTCACCAAAGGTTCGCCCTCCAGTTTTGGACTATCCCCGTTTTTTATTGCGCTACTCATTTTTTTCTTTTATTATCAATGAGTTATGAATATTTACAAGTGGAAACCTGGTCTGAAAAATGGGGATAGTCCAACTCCAGTTGTGTTGACAAACCATTGGAGGGCGAAGCTGTGCTGAGCCGTCCTCATCTGTTATCTTCAAAATGCCGTTATTGAATCATGCCTAATTGATTGATTAATATTTAGTTTTGATTTTTGAGCAACGGCCTGCCGCCCCACCCCTGCCATCCGCCGAACATTTCATTCCAGGCACGCTCAACCCGCCGGCGCAATTGCGCATCGGCCTGCAGTTTAAAAGGCCAATCCTGCCTGGCGGCCAATCGGGCCGCGCCCCGGCCCACGGCGGCGGCAGTCGCCGCCACCAGATCGCAGGACACCCGCGACAGATCGTCATCCGGCCGGTGATGGAAAAACCGGCCGGCCGCGCAATTATTCCGGCCGATATAGGCGGCCGCCATCCCGGCGGCGGCAAACGGGAAATGGTCGGCATAGGGGCACATATCGGACGATACTTTCGGGTAAATATCATGCTTTTGCAGGCAGTCCGCCAGAAAGCCGGCCAGCCTGGCGTTGCTGGCTTCCAGGGTCGTCCACCCCAGGCGCGAGCCGAACGAGTCAAAGTTGATCATCAAGCCGGCGCCGGAGAGTCCTTCCCGGCGATGGCGGCGCACATACGCGGCGCTGCCGGCCGACAATTGCTCCTCCGCACCGAAGCTGATCAGCCTGATCGTTTTCCGGCGCCGCCGGCCGGCCAGCATCCCGGCCAGGGCCATGATGGCCGCGACGCCCGTGCCGTTGTCATCCGCGCCGACGGAGTCCGCCTGGGTGTCATGATGCGCGCCGAAAATGATCACACCGGCGCCGGCGTCCGCGCCGGGCAATTCGGCGATCACATTCTGAGACATGCCCGCCCGCATGCCGCCCCGGACCCGCAGCCGGGCGGCCCGGGCGCCCGCCGCCATGAAATCCCACGCATCCAGGTAAGCCACGCTGACCGTCGGCACGGCGCCGTACTTCGCCGTATAGGCGGGAAACATGCCGTCAGCCGTCACGACTTTGCCCGGATAGCGCACATCCGCGAACATCAGGAAGGCCGGTTTGGCCGCCATCAGCCGGCGGTAATGATCGGCGGTCTGGATATGCGAGCCGAAATGCAGCACCGCCTTGCCTTTGAGAAACCCCAGATTTTGGCGCTGGTAGCCGGTCTGCGCGTCCAGGAAAGCGATGGGCGCTGCCAGCGTTTTCCCGGCTGTGCCGGGCGTATTGCTCAGGAGCGAACAAGGAAATCGGCGCCACTTGCCGCCCAGGCGTATTTCCAGCTTTTCCGCCTGCACGAACCGTTCCCGGACCGGGAATTCCTCGATGGCAACGTCGGCGCCCGCGGCGCGCATCTGCGCCGCAATATAGTCGGCGGCCTGGCGTTCGCCGCGCGATCCCGCCAGCCGCACGCCGATTTCATTGCACAGACAGCGCAAATGTTTTTCGATCATCCTGCCGGTTAACTGTCCGTCTGGCTTGATTGCTCGCATCATGTAATTGCTCCTTATTTCCATTCCTCCACCGCCGCCAGCGCCAGGGCGCAAAAGGCCCGCACCCCCTTGGCGCGCATGGCGGCGGGATCAAGACCAAACCAGGGGAATTCGAAATTGACGCCGATGGCGTCAAATGTTTCCTTGCAGTAATTTTTCCATGACCAGCTTTTTTTACGTCGCTCGCGCACTTCCTCCGCCGGCAGCTTTTCCCAGCCGGCGCTTCTGATGTAATCGGCGGTCGTCTCGACTTTCCAGCGCTTGAAATGCGCGCTATCGGCCGGCATATGCGTCAGTATTTTATCGGCAATCGTCTGGTCATTGGCCAGCAGACCGTCCACAAACTTGTTCGTCCAGTTATGGATATTCATGTGCACTGCGGGACGGACGCGGTCAATCGCCGACTGCAGGGCGTCATGCGCGGCGTCGGGCACGGTATTGATCCGGTTCATGTCTGCGCCCTGCTCCCAGGTCAGCCGGCTCATGCCGTTATAGACGCCGTCGGGATTGGTCATCGGCACGATATAAACATGGAACTTGCTCCGCAGGTATTGCGCCAACGCCGCATCGCCCAGCAGAAAATCCACGATCCCGAGCACGCAATAGGAACCGGCGGTTTCATAGGCATGATCGCGCGCCTGGAGGAAAAACGGCAACGCCGATTGACTGGGCGACGGCAGGGACAGCATCCACATGTCGCGGTTTTCACGGCTCCGGCCTATGACCTCGACACCAACGCCGCGGGACCGGCAATCCGCGGCAAAGTTGGCGCAGGCGCCATAATTGAATTCCGGGAACAAGCCCAGTTCGGTCATGCCCGGCGGCAATTCCAGCCGATATTCGATGCGAGTCTCAGCCATACGGAAGCCCGGGATCATCCGCCAACCTCCACCAACCGTTGACTTGTCCGGCATAGCCCCGGAAGGGGCGGCGGCGGAACCCTGAACCTCCCCATGCCTCACATACCCCAGGTCATGGCCGCTGACGCGCGCCGGCGTCTCCCAATCGGCGATCACGGTGAATCGCTGCGGCGCGGCGGACGGATTATGCAGGCGGATATTGAACCGGCTGCCGGCGCCGGGCGCCTCCTCGCTGCGGCCCGGCATCCGGCGCAGGCTTGGGAGAACCACGGCGCAATCTTCCGACTCGCGTTTGACGCCGGCATCGGCATAAGGGCTGGCGCCGTCGAATCCGGTAATGATTTCAACACTCATGAATGGTCATCTCTTTCAGATTTCCAACCACCCATTTTCCTTCTTTCCTTTTCTTGTTTTTTTGATAGTATTCAAAACAACAAAAGGGAACACAACATGACCAACATGACGGAAATAATTTTTGAAGTCCGGGAAGACGTGGCGGATGGCGGTTTGGTTGCGCATGCCTTGGGCGCCGGCATCCACACGGAAGGCAATACGCTGGAGGAGTTGAAAGCCAACATACGTGACGCCGTGGATTGCCACTTTAACGAAACAGACCGCCCGCGCATAGTTCGTTTACACTTTGTCCGTGACGAGGTTATGGCGGTATGAAAATTCCGCGCGATATATCCGCGGCACAACTCACAAAGTCCTTGCATTCCCTGGGATACGCCATTACCCGCCAAACCGGCTCGCACATTCGTTTGACTACAATGCAACATGGCGAACATCATGAGACCATCCCGAATCATAATCCGATAAAAATCGGCACATTAAACGGCATATTGAAAAGTATTGCCGAACATCACAAAATCAACATTGAACAACTATTAGATCATCTCAACCTTTAAAACAGCAACAATACCTTCCGTCTTGTGTTTCTTGTGCATTTTTGTGGCCGAGCTTTATCGTTATTTTGTTCTCCGCCTCCGCCGTGGTTAAATCATCCGAAGCGCAGATCAAACTCCGTTTTCCGGCACCCACCACGCCCCTGCCGGCCGTTGAATTGCACAATCAGCAGGTCACTCCGCCGGTCATCCACCAGCCAGTCCTGCGCATTGCTTTGCACCCGCACTCTGCGGAATGACGCCGGCCGCCAGATGAACAGCCGGCGTTCATGCTGATCGAAATGTTTGATTGCCAGCCGCAACGTTTTTTTGGCCGGCAGATATGCCATGGCGCCAATCTCCACCGCGCCCTGCAGGATGTGCAGGTTGGTTCCGACCAACTGCGGACGATTCAGCTTGCGGCGCAGCGCCAGGATGCGGCAGCCATGCGCCGGAACGTTGCAAACGGCCATTTGCCGGCCAAAAGCGCCCAGATATTCCCCGTTCCAGAATTCGAACGCATGCCAGTCACCGCCCCCGGTGATTTTGTGCAATGGGACGGAGCAATCGGCGGGATGATCGTCCCAGTTAAAAATGCCCGCAACATGCCATGACTCAAAATCCCGCTCAACCGGCAGATGGTAAATGGCAGGCTGCCGGCCATCCTGGAACACATCCAGCGGCTGAGCGGGCGGCTGGTTTTCAAAATGCGGGAGGAACCGGCTGATCAAGGCCAGGCGTCCGGGGCTGCGGAGCAGCAATTCCACCGGATCGCTCAGCAGCATGGCGCCGCCGGCCAGCGCCGTGGCGGAAATCTGGGAGCGCAATTGATTCTCGGTCAGAATCGCATCCCGGGCTGCAGGATTTTTCGCCGTGCCGGCATGAAACGGCGAAAGGAAGTCGCGCAGCACCACGTTTTCGCGGTGGTTGTGGAACATGCGCCGGTGGACAAAGCCGCTGAGCAGATCGTTTTTCAGGTTCTCCTTCAACAACGGATGCCCGTTTTCGAGGATATGCCAGCGGGTGCTGGTGTCCTGCGTGGTGCGCTGAATATCCACATAGCCGATGGACGGCCCGTAGATTCCCTCGCCCTCGACCAGAACCTTGTCGCCAGATTCCTCGCGGACAACCTGCATGGCACGCCGCATCAGCTCGATGCCGGTGACATCCGGAACGTGAAAACGTCCGTTCAAGTAATGCGTGGGATTGGGTCCATCCAGCTTAATGTAGCCGACACCCCAATCCCGCACCATCGTCCGGACAATTTTCCGCAGCCAATCCAGCGCCGCCGGCACGGTAAAATCCAAAACATGGCAGGCGCCGACATTGGAGCGCTCCTTGAAAAGCGGCTTCCCGGTTTTACAATCAATCACCATCCAGTCCGGATGACGGCGCGCCACCTCGGTTTTAACATTCGTGATATACGGCGCCAGCCAGAGCCCGGGGACAAAGCCCGCCCGCCGGATTTTGCGGCACAATCCCGGCATATCCGGAAATTTGGCGCAGGGCTGCATCCATTCCGAAGCGTAAGCGCACCAGCCGCCGTCAATGATAACATATTTCAAGGGATAGCCGCGCTGCTTGAGAGTTTGCATCGCGCGCACCGAGCGCAGGATGTCGCGCTCGTTTTTTTCCTCGCGGTAATATTGCCAGTCCACCCAGCCGGTGACGGTTTCACGCGGGATGAGGGCATGGTTGATCCGCCCGACGCAATCGGCATAGTCCGTCAGGCTGCGGTTAAAATCCCGGTTCTCCAGCAGCCATAGCGATTCCAGGCGGCAGGCGGCGCCAGGCGGCAGGGAAATATTTTCCATCAGGCACCAGGCCGCCATCCGGACGGTCCGGCTGCGCGTGTCGAAGGTAAATATTCCTTCAAACCGGTCAAAACTGACAAACCCGGCCGTCAGCAAAGGCCGGGCGCCATGCCGCACAACCGCCAGCGAATGGCTGATGAAAGTGTGGTCATCGCACCAGGGGGTTAACGGCGGCCACCTGCCCGGCGCCGGAGCCGGCTTGCCGGCCGTCAACTCGTAAAACCCGGCCGGATCCGATGGCATGTAAAATCCCTGCCGGAATATTCTCACGCTTTTGCCGAACGGCAACTCGCACAGGCGCACCCGGGCGATTTTCAACGGCCGCTTGGTGTGATTGATCAGCTCATAATCGTAACGCACACCGCCGCCCGTTTTTGATTGGACAATCCGCCCGGCCAGGTTAAATGTTTTGCCGGCGTCTGTTACAATTAAAGGATTGAATTTGTCTGCTTGCATATTTTGCTTTGTTTTCGCATTCTTTGGCGGTGAATTATTTTCCCATCTCACCCGGCCGCCGCGCAGGATTTCACCGAGGCGCAGGAACTGCGCAGCACCACGTGCGACGGCAGCAATCTGCCCGGACGCATCCCGTCCGGACCGGCCGCGCTTTCCAAAAGTTTCACCGCCGCAACGCCCGCCTCAAAATATGGCAGGCGCACCGTCGTCAGCGGCGGATCGCTCTGGTCCACGCCCGGGGCATCGTCAAAACCCATGACCGAAACATCTTCCGGAACTTTCAGGCCGGCCTCGCGGAAAGCGCGGATGGCGCCAATGGCCTTCAAATCCGTGGAAACAAACACCGCCGTGAATTTCACCTTGCGCGCCAATAACGATGTGGCGGCGCGGTAGCCGTCCGCCAGGCTGCCGGTTTCCGCATAGACCAGCAGTTCTTCGCGCAAGGGCAAATCAAAGGCTTGCAGGCCCATGCAGTACCCGGACCAACGGCCGCGGTGCTGCACGGTCAATTCCTCCCGCCGGGGCCCGATGAACGCCACGTCGCGATGGCCGAGTTCTTCAATCAGATAAGCCATGGCGTTGTACACTCCGTGAACATGATCCAGGCTGACTGTGTTGGCGGACACCCGCGGCATTTGCGACTGCTGGTCAATTATCACGTAAGGCACATTGCGCTGGCTCAGCGCATCCTGGATCATATTCCGGCGGTTCACCGCCGCCACGTACACTTGCGCCTCCGATGTAACGGACGCCAATTCAACCGCCAATTTTTCCGGTTCGATGATCCGGACGCGGCCGTCAAACGTATTCACCAGACCCCGATAAATCTCATGGCCGATGAACCAGTTGACATTTTCATGTCCCTGGTCAAAATTCGGGGCGGCGCCGCAAATCAACAAAAGGCGCCGGGAGAAAGACGGCAAAGATTGAGCCTGGGCGCCGGCGGCCGATTTCAGAAACGTTCCAGCGCCCTGCTTGCGCGTTACAAATCCCGCCTTTTCCAGTTCGTAAAGCGCGCGCATAACCGTCGAGGTACTCAGGTTATAGCGCTTTTTCAACTCGGCATCCGTGGAAAGCTTATCGCCAGCCTGATATTTGCCGGATTGAATCTGCCGGATAATAATCTGCTGCAATTGCAGATATTTGGGGATCGGTACGGCATGATCAATGCCATCAGCCCGGTTGTTGTAGATATTGCCGACGTTCATGTATATTGTTTCAAATCAAAGAGACAATCAAACAAGACCAATAATTCGATTTATCGAAGTAATTATTATATCAAAAATCAATTCAAATCAAGCAAATTACATAAGTCGTCCCCTGCCACCTTGTGTGGCAGGAATGAAATTGGCTTAGAAGATCACAACTTTTCGGAGCGGATCTTTGCGGCCAGGTCCGCCGAACCCCCGCCCGCCACCCAGTCATCCAGCGCCATTTCATTCAAGCGCATGACATTCCCTTCCGGCGCGGCCGCGCGCAAAAGTTCATCCCCGAAATTGTTTATTGCTTTTTTCTCGGCCGGATCAACTATATTCTCATGAAAATGCGGGAACTGGTTGTTGATCTTCGCTACGCTGCGGTAATCAAACCTGTCAAATTGCCGGAATTGGCCGTCCCGTGCGTAACCTTCCAAGCCCCATTTTTCCTCATGCCGGCATAATTGCGCCCGCAGACGGCCGCGGGCGGCCCGTACTTCCGGGTCGTCAGGCCGGGCTGCCAGCAGGTTGACGCTTTCAGCCGGATCGTTCCGGCGGTCAAACAACAATTCCAGGCCGCCGCCGTAGTGGTAGGCGTATTTATAACGTTCATCCAGCATGGCGATCCAGCGCCGGTTTTCCCGGTGATATTCGATGTACTGCCGGGAACGATCCTTGTTGCTGCCGCATATCGAGCCGCCGGGCAATTCATACGGACCGGGATACTGCAAACCGCAGACATCCAGCACCGTGGGCAGGATGTCATTCAAATCCACAAATTCGTTCCTGACGCTGCCGGGTTGGAAGCGATGCGGATAACGCGCCAGGAACGGGATGCGGGAGCAACTGTCATACGGCAACATCTTCTGGTAAGCGCCATGGTCGCCCAGCATTTCGCCGTGATCGGACGCGAAAATGATCATGGTATTGTCGGTTTCGCCGGTTTCATCCAGTGCGGCGAGAACTTTGCCCACGTTTTTATCCACCAGGGAAATGGCGGCATAATACAGCTCGCGCATGCGCCGGACATATTGATGCTCCTTGCCCGGCGGAAATCGCGAACTAACCTTGCTCCAGGCAACTTCCGGCCAGCATGGCGTTTCGCTGCGCAACGGTTCCGGCAGGGCGCGCCCTTGATACAAATCGGCGAAAGTATCCGGAACATCAAACGGCGGATGCGGGGCAATCCAGCTGGCCCAGAGGAAGAACGGGCGGCGGCCGGCCTCGGCGCGCAAAAATGCCGCGGCGCGGTCGCCGACCCAGGTGGAACCGTGGTGCTCTTCCGGAATCAGGGAGCGCTGGGGGGCCATGTAAAGCAGGTTGCGCACGCCGTGGATGTTGAGGATGTTGCCCAGGCCGACGCTTTTTAAATACATGGCATATTCGTCATCCTCGCGGAACCGCGGCGCTTCTTCCATTAATTCCATCTTGTCAAACCCGTTATGCCGGCGCACCGGGCGGAAGTGCATCTTGCCCACCGCACGGGTCACGTAACCGTGATCGGACAGAATCCGGGGCAAGGTCGGCCAGATCGCCGGATTGGGATGGCCGAAATTGGCGGCAAACCCGTGAAAGCGCGCGGGCAGGCCGGTCAGCAGGTTATGCCGGGCGGGCACGCATACCGGGTTGGGCGTATAGGCATTGGAAAAACGGCAACCCTCGCGGATCAGCCGGTCGAGATTGGGCGTGAGCATATGCGGAAACCCGGCAGCGGCAATGGTGTCGAACCGCTGCTGGTCGGTGAACAGCAAAAGGATGTTGGGGCGTTTGGCTTGCATGATGCCTGGGTCTCTTTCAAAAACGTTCAGGGTTCAGATTTACAGTGTTCTGAAGTTTATGCTTTAACCTGCATGTCCGCAATTCGAAAGATGTGAATTTTGCATTAAGCCCATAAAAAACTGGACAGTTTCCATTTATATGCTAATATATAGTTGGTTTTGGATTTACGCTCCGGTTATGCTGTGATTCAACTAACGTTTTTAGCAGGAGGAACGCATGAACAGGCGATACGCATCTTGGGCGGCGCGGTTAACGGCAATGTGGCTGGCGGCGGCGGGCGGAGTCGAGGCCGGCACCTGGTATGTGGACGCCAGCCGGCCGGACGACAGCGGCGACGGCACCAACTGGGCCACGGCGAAAAAAACCATCCATGCCGGCGTGGCGGCGGCGACGAGCGCCGGCGACGTCATCCTGGCGGCGGACGGTGATTACCCGCTGACCAACACGGTCGCATTAACCGGCCGAATCCTGCGCAGCGACAGCGGCAATCGCGAGGCTGTGGTCATTTATGGCAACGACACTTTTCGGTGTTTCACGCTGAATACCGGCGCCAGCCTGGAGGGACTTTCGATCGCCCATGGCAGCAACAGCGCCTACGGCGGCGGCGTGTATATATATGCCAGCACGGTCAGCAATTGCATCGTACGCGATTGCACTGCGGCGACGGACGGCGGCGGCGTTGATCTGCGGGCTGACGGCCTGATAGTTGATTCGCTGGTCTGCAGCAACACTGCCCTGAGCGACGGCGGCGGCATTGCCGGGGTCAGCGGCAATGACAACACCTTGATCTTGCGGTGTATTATCAGCAATAACCAGGCCGACGCCACCAGCGGGTATGGCGGCGGCATCTACCAGCATAGCGGCAGTTTTGTTGTCCGCGACTCGACCGTTATCGCTAATTCCGCCGGCGCCGGCGGCGGGATCGGCTGTTGGGGCGCGGGGAATGTGACCGTCAGCCAGACGCTGATTTGCGCCAATACCGCTTTGGGATTGTCCGGTGGCGGCGGTTTTTGGGCGCGGGTGGCGGCCTCTAGTGCGCCGGCGCATCTGCTGGTGGATTGCCAGGTTATTTCCAACCAGAGCGCGGGCAACGGCGGCGGTATTGCTTTCCCCTCGGGCGTAGCCGGCAACGCTTCCAAAATCGTCAACTGCCGCGTGGAAGGCAACACCCTTACCGCGCAATACAAGCAGGGCGCGGGCATGTATATAAGCTGGCCGGGAACGGTCATCAGCAATTGCACGGTGGCGGGCAATTACATGGCTGCCAACAACTGCGATGGCGTCGGGATTGTGGTTGGCGGCGCCGCCGTAACCAACGTGGTGGTGACCGATTGCCTGGTGAGCAACAATTACGGCGGGCGTTATGCCGGCGGGGTTTACATTCTGGCGCCGCAGGTTGTCCTGGACCGCAACCGGATCGTTGCCAATGCCGCCGCCACCCGCTGCGGCGGCATATATTGCGTGGCGGCGTCGGCGGGCACGTTGATCCGCAACTCGCTGATTGCGGACAACTGGGCGACCGATTACGCCGGCGGCATCAGCTTTGACGCCGCCAACCGCGTGGAAAGCTGCACGGTGGCCGGCAACCGCTCGACCAACAACACCGGCGGCATCCGCGCTTCCGTGGCCGGATCAGTGATTCTCAACACCATCGTTTATTCCAACACGGTGGTGAACGGGACCACGTCAAACTGGCTGAATACCGTGGCGGATGCCGCGGTTTATACCAACTGCTGCATTGCGCCCCTGGCCGGCCTGCCGGGCGCTGACAATCGTGAGGACAACCCGTTGTTTATCGCGCCGGACAAGGGCAATTACCGGATCGCCGCGCGCTCTCCCTGCCGCCGCGCGGGATTGAACGACCTGACTTGGATGGCGGAAGGGGTGGACCTGGACGGGAACCCGCGCATCGGCCGGTTTGACGGCACGGTGGATATCGGCGCCTACCGCGCGGAACCGCATATTGGAACCATTTGGATGTTACGCTGACCGGCGATGATCCTGTTATATCAAAAAATCGAAGACCATTTGCGGGACTTGATCAAAAATGCCCGGGATGGCGACCAACTGCCCACCCAGACGGAATTGTCCCGCCGTTTCCGCGTGAATCACCTGACTGCCCGCCGGGCTTTAAGCAACCTGGAACGGGATGGCTTGATTGTGCGCCTGCGCGGCAAGGGCACGTTTGTGCGCA
>JAXGSX010000093.1:0-12014 GCA_040775225.1 Kiritimatiellia bacterium
CATCCGCAGCGTATCGGACCTGGCGGGCAAGCGCATCGCCACGGAAGCCGTCGGGCTGACCCGGCGGTTTCTCGAACGCCACGGCGTGGAAGCGGAAGTGGAGTTTTCCTGGGGCGCCACGGAAGTTAAAGCGCCGGAACTGGTGGATGCCATCGTCGAATTGACCGAAACCGGCTCGTCCCTGCGCGCCAACAACCTGCGCATCGTTGAGACGATCCTGGAGTCCACGACCAAGTTGATTGCCAATAAAAGCGCCTGGGCTGATCCGGGCCGGCAGGCCAAGATCAACCAGCTGGCCATGCTCCTGCGTGGCGCACTGGCGGCGGAAACCAGGGTGCTGTTGAAAATGAACGCCCGGCGGCACCAGGCGTCCGCCATCTCCGGAATTCTCCCTTCGCTGCATGCCCCCACGATCAATCCGCTGAGCGCCGACGGCTGGGTGGCGATCGAATCGGTCGTGGAGGAAAGCGTTGTCCGGGAAATCATTCCCCTGCTGAAACAGGCCGGCGGAGAAGGCATTATCGAAATCCCCTTGAACAAGGTCATTGAATGACCGCGGCGGTCATTGACAGGGCCGCGCAATTTGCGGTATAAAAAACGCGTTGCAGCCGCAGGCCGCCCGGCAGGCGGCAGGGTTGCAACGCAGAACAGGTAACAGGTGCAATAAAATATGGGTTCCTTGAAAAAATGGCGGCGTAAGAAAATGGCCAAGCATAAACGCAGCAAACGCTTGAAGGCCAATCGCCACAAAAACATCAACAAATGAAATTCCGAAGTTTGCCGGCAAGCCGCCGGGTCGCGCTGGCTTTCGTCGTGCTGGCGTCCGGCATTTCCGGCGGTTGTCGTTCGCGCCCGCCCGGCCGGACCGCTGATTCGGCCGCCGGCGCCGCCGCTCCGCCCGCGCTGTCCGAGGCTTTGGCTAATTTCGGCGCAGGCGTGCTGCGTTCCGGCCTGGGCGAAACCAATGTCAGCCTGGAAAATCTCCAGCGGGCGGAAATGCTCGCGCCGGAAAATGTCCGTGTCTCTTTTCACCTGGCGATGCAGTATGCCAATCGCGGCCAGGCAGACGCCGCCCTGCAGACGATGGACGCGGCCGCCGCCCGCCATCCCGATTCCCCGGAAGCCTGCTGGCTGCAGTCGCGCGTCGCGCAGGCGGTCCAACGGCCGGAATTGGCCCGCCAGGCGCTGGAACGCGCCGTCGCCATCGCTCCCGCCCAGTCGGCCGGTTATTTGAACCTGGCGGTGTTCCATGCGGGACGCCAGGAAGATGACCGCGCGCTGGCGGTGCTGGAAGACGCCTTGCCGAGGGTGGATGATCCCTTGCCCCTGCTGCGCATTCTGGGCGATTCTTATGCCGCGCGCCTGCAGTTGCCGATTGACGCAAACGATGCGCCGGCCAGGCAGAACCTGGACCGCGCCATTGAATACTACCGGCAGGCATCCTCGCAGCCGCCGGATGAATTATGGGATGACTACCAGTCGAAACTCGGCAATCTTTACCTGGCGGACGCCCGGTGCCAGCCGGCAATCGAGATTTTTGCGGAACTGGTCAAGCGCCAGCCGGACGACCTGGCGGCGCGGAAAAACCTGGCTTTGAGTTACATGTGCGCCAACCGTTCCGCGGAGGCCATCGCCGCCTGGCAGGAGATCGTCGCCCGCGACCCGGGCAACCCGGAAGCGCAATACTTCCTGGATAAATTGCAGTCAGGCGAAGGCGCCGATGACCAGGCTATCGCCGCATACCGCGCGGCCATCCAGGCCGAGCCGGACAATCCCAAGTCTTTTGAAAAACTGGCCTTGCTCCTGGCGGATGGCGATCTGCCCCAGGCCATCGCCGTGCTGGAAGATGGCCTGCGGCAAACGCCCGGCAGCCTGGAACTCCAGGATTTGCTGGCCCGGCTCTACCTGCGCGCGGGACGCGGGGAGGATGCCTTGAAAATTTTCCGGTCGTTGCAAAGCGACATTGAAAAACGCGCGGCGCCGGAAATGCTTTCCCCCAGTTTCTGGCTGGGTTACGCGGCCGCGGCCCAGCAAAGCGGCCGGCGGAAGGAAGCCGCCGCGTTGTATGAAAAAGCGCTGGCCGTCAATCCGAAACTGCTGGAAGCCTACATCCGGCTGGCATCCATTCATGCCGCGCGCGGCGCCAACCAGGAGGCCGAGGCGGTTATGCGGCGCGCGCTGGCCGCGCTGCCGGACAACGCGGAAGCCCATTATTTCAACGGCATCATAGCCAGCCAGTCCGGCGACTATGCCCGGGCCTGCGAATCCTTCGCGCGCGCCGCCGACCTGGCGCGCGCGGACGAGGCGCCGCCGAAATTCATGGATGCCGATTTTTATTTTTATTACGGCGTCGCCCGCGAGCGGGAAAAATCCCCGGCGCAGGCCGAGGAGTTGTTCCGGCAGGCCTTGCAACTCGATCCGGACCATGCCGATGCCGCCAATTACCTGGCCTACATGTGGGCGGAACAGGGAATCAACCTTGAGCAGGCCTTGCTGCATGTGCAGCACGCGGTGGAATTGCATCCCGAAAACGGCGCGTACATGGATACGCTGGGATGGGTTTATTTCAAGCTGGGCCGGCTGGACGAAGCCGCGGACGAAATTCATAACGCCCTGCAGATTACGCCCGACGATCCGACCGTCATGGAACATTACGGCGATATCCTGGAGCGGCGGGGGGATCTGCCCGCCGCCCGCGCCTGGTGGGTTAAAAGCTGGCAGGTAAAACCCGGCAACCCGGACTTGCGGCGGAAACTGGAACGCAGCGGGGGTATTCCGCCCGCGCCGCCCCCGGCCAGCAATTGATTTTTAAACGAGGAGAACATTTATGCAAACCAAGCAAGCGCCCCTGGAAGTTTTAATCATCGGCGGCGGTATGATCACACATGACCTGCTGCTGCCTTCCCTGTACCATCTGCAGCGTGCCGGCGCGGTCGGCGGCATCCGGATCTGCGCGCTCAACAATGCCCCTTTGCGCATCCTCAGGGAGTCCCGCGATATACTGGACGCGTTTCCAGGGCAGACTTTCACGCCGCATCCCTCCCTCGCGGAAGCGCCGGAAAAGAACTTTCCGGACATGTACAGGCAATTGCTGGCCGCCATGCCCCCCCGCCAGATTGCCGTGGTGGCCATGCCCGATCAAATGCATTATCCGGTGGTGATGGAAGCCCTGCGATGCAACCAGCACGTGCTGTGCGTCAAGCCGCTGGTGCTGCAATACCGGCAGGCCGCGGAAATCGAAGCGCTGGCCCGGGAAAAAGGACTGTTCGTCGGCGTGGAATACCACAAGCGGTTTGACCGCCGCGCCCTGCTGGCGCGCCGCCAGTACCGCCTGGGGCATTTCGGCGAATTTGCGATGGGTGAGGCCAAGCTGGTGGAACCCTATTATTATCGCTCCTCCAATTTCCAGAATTGGTTCACCACCGATAAAACCGATCCGTTCGTCTATGTCGGCTGCCATTACGTTGACCTGGTTTACTTCATCACCAATCTGCGGCCGGTGGAAGTTTCCGTGGCCGGGGTCAAGGGCCGCTTCCCCAACGGCAAGGAAGGCTACATGTGGGCCAACGGCCGGGTGCGGTTCGAAAACCAGGCGCTGCTGACTGTGACCGACGGGCTGGGCTACCCGGACGCCGGCGCCGGCAGCAACGAGCAATGCCTTACCATGTTCTGCGAAGGGCAGGGTAAATCCGGATTGATACAGCATGACGATCAATTCCGCGGGGTAATTCACAGTTACCTGGGCGGCATCGGCTGCGCCGGATCCCATTACAATTACATTAATCCGGACTTCTACCGCCTGGTGCCCTGGGAAGGCGCCGGCGCCAAGCCGGTGGGCTACGGCTACGAGTCGGTGGCCGGCATTATCGGCTCCATTGTGCGCGTCGAATCGGAATCCGCCGGACTGCGCGGCGCCGCCGCGCTGGCCCGCCGGCGCGAACTGATCCGCGCGGTTGACGAGCAGGGCTTGATCGCCACGCCCGCCAACAGTTCCATCAACGAACTGGTGGTGGAAGCCGCGCGCCTCTCCATATTGCAGGACGGCCTGCCGGTAAAGATCACTTACGAAGGCACGCCGCGCGTCATGCCGCGCACGGCCTGAACAACCGGCGGCAACCGGGATGTGCGCCGGCTGCCGCATCAACACGGCCGGCGTCCGCCGGCGCCAGGAAGGGAGCAGTGTATGAGTAAAAAGCGGACATTGTGCGGGAACATGCTGATTGCGCAAAGCGGCGGTCCGACCATGGTGATCAATCAAAGCCTGGCAGGCGCGGTGCTGGAAGCGCGCCGGCACCGGGCGATCCGCCGGATTTACGGTTCGCTCCACGGCATCCGCGGCGTGCTGGATGAAAACCTGGTGGACCTGGGCCGCGAAACCCCGGCGAACCTGGAACTTGTGGCGGCCACGCCTTCCTCGGCGCTGGGCACGGTGCGCAAAAAACCATCGCCGGACGATTGCGCCAGGATTTTCAGCATCCTGCGCAAATATGACGTGCGTTATTTCTTCTACATCGGCGGCAACGATTCCGCGGAAACCACGCATATCATCAACGAGGAAGCACGGCTTTCCGGCTTCGAGTTGCGCTGTTTCCACATTCCGAAAACGATTGACAACGATCTGCGCGAAAACGACCATACCCCCGGATTCGGCAGCGCCGCCCGGTTTGTGGCCTGCGCGGTGATGGGGGACGACCTCGATAACCGCGCCCTGCTCGGGGTGAAAATTGACGTGGTCATGGGGCGGCATGCCGGCTTCCTGACCGCCGCTTCGGCGCTGGCGCGCGGCCGCCCGGATGACGGCCCGCACCTGATTTACCTTCCGGAACGCCCGTTTGCCATTCCGCGTTTTATCAGGGATGTTCGGCAGGTGTATCGCCGCCTGGGCCGCTGCCTGGTGGTGGTGTCGGAAGGCATCGCCGACGCCAAAGGCGGGGCGATTGCCGCGAAATTCACCTGTGAAAAAGATTCGCACGGCAACGTGCAACTCAGCGGCTCGGGCGCGCTGGGCGATTTGCTGGCGGCCGCGGTCCGCGATCAGGCCGGCATCAGCCGCGTGCGCGCGGATACCTTCGGCTATCTGCAGCGTTCTTTCCCGGGCATAACCTCCCCGGCGGATGCCGCCGAAGCCCGCGCCGCGGGCGCGGCGGCGGTGCAATGCGCCGTTGGCAAGGATGTGGACGGTTCGATTGCCCTGCGGCGCCGGCCCGGCCGGAAATACCGGATCGAATTCAAACGCGTGCCGCTGTCCAGCGTGGCTCGTGATACCCGCCATATGCCGCCCGCATTCATCAACCGCGCCGGCAACGGCGTCACCGCCGCCTTCCTGGAGTATGCCCGGCCGATCGTCGGCCCGCTGCCGCGCAAGGGATTCCTGCGCAATTATCCCGTGGCGCGGCGGTAAAATACCCGCCAGAGGAACAGGCCCTGCGGCGGCGCCGTCGGCACGCGCGCGGTGCGCTCCCGGCTGCGCAGAATCGCATCCGCCTCCCGCGCCGGCACGGCGCCGGCGCCGACCTGGATGAGGAACCCGGCCAGGCTGCGGACCATTTTATACAGGAACCCGTCGGCGCGGGCGATGATGACGATTTCCGCGCCGCGCCGCCGTACCTGGAGCCGGTACAGTTCGCGCACCGTGCTCTCTACCGGGCGGTTGGGATTGGCGCTGAAGGCCGCGAAATCGTGCCGGCCCTCCAGGAGGACGGCGGCGGCCTGCATCGCCTCTACGTCCAGCGGCTGCCGGACATGCGTGCGGTAATGCCGCAAGACCGGCGGCAGGATGTCGGCGTTCCAGATGAAATACCGGTATTCCTTGGCCGCGGCGCTGCGGCGGGCGTGAAAACGCAGACCGCAGGGGGCTGCTCCCATTACCCGGATATCCGCCGGCAACAGGGCATTCAATGCCCGCGCCAGTCTGGCCGGCCGCCAGGCCGACGGCAGGGCGCAATGCGCTACCTGCCCCGCGGCATGCACGCCCCGGTCGGTGCGGCCGCTGCCATGCAGTTTGACCGGCATGCCGGCCAGCTCGCCCAGGGCCTGCTCGACCACGCCCTGGATGGTGACGGCATTCGCCTGCACCTGCCAGCCGCCGTAGGCCGTGCCGTCGTAGGCCAGGGTAAATTTATAATAAAATGGCGTTTCTTGCATGGCGGTTGGCTTCCAGCAGTTACAAAAACCAAGTAAGCATGCGGAATTGTTGCGGATTGTCAAATGCTATTTTCGGCAGGGCGGCGGGCGTGGCACGCAACAAGGCGGAAATCTGAATTTAACCGCGAATATCACGAAGGACGCGAAGGGGATGTGGAAATTAAAGCTTGGGTATGTGGGGTGTGTCTGACACTGGAGGGCGAACCTGCGGTGAGACTTCCGCCGCCGTAGCCCGCACCCTGGTGGCCGCGGGACTCTGTCTCTTTGCGCCTCTGATCCTCTGCCGCCTGGCCTAACAGGCCGGTATCTCTTCGCTTTCTTCGCTTTCTTTGCAGTGAATTTCAAAATGCGCGCCGCGCCGAAACCTGGCGCAGGCGGGGATACGGCATATCCTCGCAGCCGAAAGGTTTACAGACTATGGGATGAACGCCTCAGGGTCAAGCCCGACGGGAGCGCCGGCCGCCGAGCGGCCGTAGGGTGTGGATGGGTCGGCGAAAAAATCGGTGAAATCCAAGGGGCGGTATTCCTTTTTCAGTGAATCCCAGTGCAATTCCCTGATTTGCCACTCGCCCCGCTTGGCTGTCGGCGGGAGCAATGTATCCACAACCTTGAAGCCCGGATTGCCGAAAAATGAACCCTGCTCCAGGCCATAGATGTCTTGGATTTCCCGCAAGCGGTAGCGTACCTTGTTGTCGTGCAGCTTGGTCTGCAGCACGACTTTTTCCTCCGGGCCCACCCTGGTGAAATAACCGTTATGATCCGCACGGTAACCTGCAATGTTGTTGACTAGCACCACGCGGACGGCCGTTTTTTCCGGCATGGGCCCCGCAAAAATATTGTGCGTCACGGTGATTGTTTCGCCGTCAGGATTGTAAATTTCCAGCGGGCTGATCAAAACGTTGTAAAATACGCAATGACGCACAGTGACATCGCGGCATTTAGCGCCCAGATTAAGGCCCTGTCCGACGCCATTAATCATCACGCAGTTTTCAACGGTTAAATTTCTGGTGTTGTTGGCCCGCAGGAAAGAGGCCATCCAACTGCTTGTCGCGCGTCCATCATAAAAACACCGCCGGATGGTGATAGCGTTGCCGCCTTTGATGTTGACCACGTTGCCGGCATGCGGAATCCATCGAAAGTTTCTGAAATAAAAACCATCGAAAATCAAATGCGATTTATTTTCAAGTTGCAAAGCGGTAACGCGCAGGTTGTCGCCGTCCAACCAGACTTTTTCTCCCGAAGCCGCGCGGAAAACGATGGGAGCCTGCACGTCGCCGGTGCAGCGCACACGCACAAATTCATGATAAACGCCGCCGTGGACCAGCACCGTATCCCCCGGCCGCGACATGGCGGCGGCGTGGTTCAACGTGCGCCAGGCGGTAGCAGCCGCCAGGCCGTCATGCTCGTCCGACCCGTCCGGCGCGACGTGGCGGACCAACCCGGCGGAATCAGACGGCAAGGTTTTGAAAGCTCCCGATCGTGCCGCCGGCGTGACGCTTAGCCCGTGCGATTCTGGCGCATGCATGCCCGCGCGGTAACCCAACGTCTGGCCGGCGGTTAACCGGTAATAATATTGCACGCCCGGCTGGAGGCCGGTCAGACTCATCGTGTGGAAAAGTCCTGCGGTCGTGTAAATGGTATTGGAGCAGTCCGGCGTTTCTCCCCAATCCATTCTGGTTCCGCCGTCGTATTGCCGATCCCAGAAGCCGAAAGCCGCAATTTCATTTGGGGTGGCCCATTCCAGAGTGGCGGTGGTGGCACTGAGCGCCTGGATGCGCTGGTTTTCGATAGCAAGCGGCGTCTGAATTTGATGTAAAATGTAAGGGCCGATGATCGCGGCGTGCGGGCCTTTGCCGATCAACGGCGAGTCCAGGCGCAGTTCGCATTCTTCGCTGCCGGGCAAATAACCAGGATCCGCAGCCAGCGAGTGGTAATCCTGCCCGCAGGCATCCTGCCACTCCTGCAAAGTGTTCAGTGTGCGGGCCGCTACCCGCGCAATTGGAGCGAAAGGCGCCGGCGCATAATTGTTTTCATCGGCCCACATGCCTGCGATGGAGATTGCGTCGCCGATGATGGCGCAGGCGTTGCCGTCGAAAATGGTTCCCCGCAGAATTGCCCCGGGAGAGTTCGACAAAGAGATGCCGGCCGCGGCGCTGCCGGCGATCAGGGCATGGCGGATGGCGAAATTAGGCGCATCCACCGCCGCGATGCCGTCGGCTCCGGATGCTTGCACCATGCATTCCTGCACGCTGATATCCAGGGCGCCCTGCGCCTGGATGCCGTGCCTGGCATAATTACGGATCAGCAGCCCCTGTATTTCAATCTGCGATTTGCCGACCAGGCGGATGCCGACGGGAAGCACCCCTCCGCCATCGAGCATCACCCGGCCGTAGCCGCGGCGCGCAAAGCGGATGGGTCTGCCAGGCTGCCCGGAATGGGCTGGGACCAGCGACTCATGATAGATTCCGGCAATGATATAAACGGTTTGACCCGCTTCGGCTTTTTGGGCTGCATGCGCAATGGTTCGCCATGCCTGGGCGAGGGATGTGCCGTCGCGCCGGTCGTCGCCGTCCGGCGCAACAAAAAATACTTCCGCGCGATAGGGGTAGGGGCCTGGATCACAGCCTTTGCTTCCCGTGCCGCGGAGCATGGAATCGGACTGCAGTCGGAAATCCATGGCGATGGGGTCGGCGAAGTTCCGGTCGCGGTCAAGACCGGCGTATTGGCTGAGGATGATATTGCTGGCATCCTGATCGGGGCTGTCGCTCTGAATCTGCTCGACCAGATTGCTGCGGGCGGAATAATTTAACCCGGAACGCAGCCAGCCGGCGCCGATGACGCAATTGCCGACCTGGGTAATTCCGTCCAGCGGCCGCCCCTTGATGAATAAAACCGGCGCCGTCCTGCGCCCGGGGAGAAGCTGTCGGCGGCTGAAGACGACGTTGGATCTTTGATGGCAGTTGGCGATATGCGTGTTGTAAAAGGCAATCTGCTGATCTTCGGAAATATTATGCTGGAAAATCATGTTGGTCATCGGCCCGGTAGCGTAGAAATTGACCCCCAATTGCGCGCCATAGCGTCCGTAGTTGCCGAAGGCGCGGCATTGTTCCACAAGGCATTCGCAGGGTTGGCTAAGATAAATGCCGCCCATGTTCAGATAGGCCAGGCAGCGGCGAATCACCACGCGTTGCGGCCGCATGATGTGAATGCCCCAGCGGGAAAATCCCTCCGCGGGCTTTTCTGCGGCGGAGTAACCTGTAAAGGCAAGACCATCAATAATAAGGTCCGATATCCGACGGTCGCCGCCGGCATCCAGGTAGAGTCCGGAAGCATTGGTGATTGCCACCGCCAAGGCATGTTTATCCGGCGCGCGCGAGTCGGAAGTATGCACATACAGGCGTTTTGTCGCCGGGTCCTGGTAATAAGACCCCAACGTGAAATCCACGTCTTCTACTGTGCTCACGGGATCGTAAACATTATGGGTGCTGCGCTCCGCCACGCCCTCCACGCGAACAGTCAACTCCAGGGCGTAAGTGGCCAGCGTACCGTCAACTTTCCGGAAGCCGGATACATCCATATCGCCGTGCATAAGCACAGTGCCGGGATACTTTGCACGGATGAGAATCGGATCGTTTGGGGCGCCGGAAAGATTCGCGGAAACCGCCTCAAAATAGCGGCCCGGCAGAATCGTCAGAATATCGCCGGGCTTAAGGCGCGATACACCTTGAGCGATGGTTGCGAAAGCGGTTGGTTCGGATAAGCCATCCGCGCCGTCATCGCCGGGGGTGGCGACAAAATATTCTGCCGCGCCGGCGCGCAGCAAAGACATCAACGCGCCGGCGGCGGTCGCGGCCCAGAATGTTTTTGATGACTTCAACGGCGATCCTTTCTGCCGTGGCGCCAGCCGGGGTGCGTCCCGGCCGCGCAAATCATATCTTCAAGAGATCCAGCGCGGATGGCACGATTCGGGAGACGGTAAATCCATCCAGCCTTTTTGCGCCGCCGCGTTCGAATCCGTCCGCAGCGCCAGTCGAAGCGCATTCTAGTCTGACTTCCAGCGGTGGGGGCAGTTTATACGGCTTGATTTTACCGGTCAACCGGCAGGCGCGTTTCACCGCTGCCTGAATCAATTCGCGCGCCCTGGCCGGGGCCAGACAGATGGCGGATTGTTGCGCGCACGCCTCTTTGACAGCGACGGTTTCAATTTCGCCCAGGAGTTGCTTGGCCTCCACTACAGCCGCCCGATCCCCCGTAACACAGAGCACCGGCACGTTGTAATGCCCTGCCATCAACGCCATCTGGCCGATTTCACCGGTTTCGACGCCATTGACATAAAAACGATGCCAAGCGCGCGATGACTGGGTGTGATCCAGTACGGCTTTGCGCGTTCCTGACATGGCATGGTATCCCAGCAGAATTACGCCATCCGTCTTTTGATCCAGCCCGTACAACGAAGTGGGGCAGCCCGATCCAACCAGATACCTGGCGCCTGGATGCAGGTTTTCCATGATAAAATTGCAGCCGCCGCCATGTCCGTCATTAACGATAATGTCGGACGCCCCGCCTTCCAGGGCGCCTTGTACCGCCGCATTAACCTCCGCCGTTAAAGCCGCGCATGCCGCATTGAAACGCCCGCCGGTATGATTGGTGTCGCGCCCGGTGTCACAAAAGGTTGTGACGCCGCTGATGCCTTCCAGGTCGGTGACAATGTATAATTTCATAGGTTATAACCCGCACGACGGCATTGTGCAACGCTTCGCTTTCCGCAACGTTAATGCAAGGCAGAATTGATCAGCGGCACTTGAAGAATGTGCCATCAGGAATATATTCGTAACATCCGATGTCCGGCAGACCGGAGATCATATCCAGGCGCCGCCGGCCGTCCAGGTCCCGCACCGCCGGCAGCCAGTCCATTTGCCCGGTCCCGGCATTGACACACGGCGAATCCCGCCGCAAACGGAAATTGCCTTCGGCGGCTTGAATAAACCCGATATAAGCGGGATTATTGGTGGTGACCAAAGCATTGTGCCACTCGCCGTTGGCCGGCAGGGATGGCAGGCAGTTGTTATATCCGGTGACGGATGCTCCTGTCTGGACATTCAGACTTTCAACAATGTTGTTGTGCATGGCGCCGTTGGCGGTGTTCTTGGACACGTAAACTTGCGTGGCGGTGGCGTTGCTGATCACGGTGCAGTTGTACATATTGATAGCGTAATTGGCATATACCCCCCCGC
Source organism: Kiritimatiellia bacterium (assembly GCA_040775225.1). GTDB lineage: Bacteria > Verrucomicrobiota > Kiritimatiellia > JAAZAB01 > JAAZAB01 > JAXGPF01. Next base: position 11,379 of record JAXGSX010000093.1, read on the forward strand.
CGCTCGTGCCGTTGTTGCCGGTAATCAGCGTATTGCGCACCTCGCCGCCGGTGAAAATATAAACGCCGCCGCCATTGGTTGCCGGAGACATCGCGCATTTCCAGGATCAGCATCCGGTTTTCCTCGAGCGCGGTTCGGACACCCGGTGCAAATGCGGTGTTTTCGATGCCCCACGCCGGGCATGCGATCACCCGCCGCCCGTTATTCAGGAGCCAGTCCAGGATTTCCTTCTCCTTCGGCGAATGCCAGCCGCCAAAATAGACATCGGCCGGGGGCAACCGCCCGATGTGCGGCGCGCTGCGGCTGCACAACACCCCGAGCTTCTCCCCGCTCCACAGCGCCGGGTTGCCGATGCCCCGCAATCCTCCGCCCAATTCCTGCACGCACCGCCACGGATTCAGGCGGATATATTCGGCGATGCGCTGCTCCGCCTCGGCGCTGCGCACGATGGATTCGTAATAATTGCGGTGCCAGATGCGGATTCTTCGGGGTGGCGGGGCAAATGGGGCGACATGCGTGTCTGGGGCGACATGCGTGTCTGGGGCGACATGCGTGTCTGGGGCGACATGCGTGTCTGGGGCGACATGCGTGTCTGGGGCGACATGCGTGTCTGGGGCGACATGCGTGTCTGGGGCG
>JAXGSX010000094.1:0-12008 GCA_040775225.1 Kiritimatiellia bacterium
CCGGCGCGCCGGATTATTTTACCGATCCCTATTGGAAGCATGATTTTAACCGGCCGCTGCCGCTGGCGCCGGACATCCTGGCGACACTATTCCCGGATGCGCCGGAAGCCGGCGCGCATCGCTGGCTGGCCAATGTTTTGCGCCGGAAATTCGACCCGCTGGCCATGCATAATATTTGCGGGCTGGCGTTCTGGGCGATGGATTACTGGCGTAATGAAGCCGGCTGTAAACCGCCGGACCGCATTGTCCGGCGCGATGCCAGCATCAACGGATTGCGCGGCCGTTTCGGCGCGTTTTCCTGGGCAGCCACGGCCGGGGTCTGCCGGGACACGTTTGTCGGCGCCATGGTGGCGGATGCTTTCGAGGATGCGGCGGTCTTACAGGCTGCCGGCGTGGAGGTCGCTTTTGCCAAGCCGGTGCGCACCGATCCGAACCATCCCTACTACGGCCGCCGCGCCGGGCGGGGCGCGTTTGTCAGCGGACATAATTATTTTCAGCGGACGTTACTGGACCGCGCCCAGGGCGTGTTGGGCGTGGTCGCCCCGCTCTTTGTCCATGAGATTGCCTGGAATGAATTGTTGCCTGATTGCGGCTGGCGGACGCGTCAGCTTTGGTGGCTGTCCGGCGCGCGCCTGGTCGGCATGCTGGCGGTGGAAGCTCTGCCCGGCGCCGCCGCGGCCCGGGCGGTGTCCGTCTATTTCCGCCTGGGCGGGAGCACGCCCGCGGTCCGCGAGCGGCGGGGAATTCATACCTGCGGCCGGCTGAATCTGCGGATTATCAACCACTCCTTTGCAAAAGCGGAACTGGCGCCCGGCTACGAATTTTTCCTCGATGCCCGGCCGACCAGCACGGAATTGGTGCTGTCATCCCCCGCGCGCAAACCTGCCGGCGCCCGGTACATGGCGCTGGTCGAAGTTTTCCCGGCCGGCCGGCGCCCCGCCGATATCCGGCCGCTGCCGGATGCGGCACACCTGGGATTCACCGTCCGATCGGCCGGCCGGTCAATCCTGGCCGTGCTGAATGACCGCCCGCATCCCGTCAAAATCAACGGGAGCCTCGCGGTTCCGCCCGGCGAATTGGTTTTGCGCCGGATTTGATATATATAGGCAGGAAATTGGTTCAAGATGACTAAAACCATACTGATTCTGACCTACGTCCTGTTGCTGACCGCGCCCTGTTCGCGGATGGCCTGCGGCGGCGGGGCGGATGATCCGCCGCCGTCCGTCGTTTACGATCCAGCCGGCAACGTCATCACGGCGGCGAATTTCACCGACCAGGCGCCATGTACTTTAAAAGCATTGTTGGCCGCCGACCGGGCGCACGGCTGGAACGTTATCCAGCAGCGCGCGGCGGATGATGTTTACACCTGCAACGCAACTTTGCTGATCGGCGAAAATGACCGCGGCAGCACCTGCTTCCAGATCGGGACGGAAACCGCGCCGCGCGAGACGCTGGTCATGCGCGGCGGATTGTACATCATTCCGCCGTATGTCAGGAATGTCAATGACAACTTGAAATCGGCGGGCGCGCTGCGGAAATTGAACCGGCCGGTGCCGTATAACAGCCTGGTATTGGGCGTTGCCGGGAATACCAACATCACGCCGGCGCTGAAATTCGAGGCCGGCCCGGCCGGCGCCGTCGGCCGATTCTGCGCGGGGGTATTGTACCCGGGGAAATTGACCGGTTACCAGGCGCGCCTGGCGGTCTATAACGGCGTGATTGCGCCGGCGGAAACGGCGCCCGCGGCAAGCATCGATTCGGAATTGTATTGCGGGCTCATAGCGGTCAACTCCCGGCTCAGCGGTTTCCGCAAGTCGTTCTTCTTCGGCGCGCGCGGCGACTGGACCAGCGTCAGCAACTGTATTTTTGAAAACAGCGGCTTGGGCGTGATCAATACGACCGCGCCGCTGCTCGTTAAAAACAGCGTTTTCCGAAATTGCGATGTGGCTTTTGGAGACTGGGGCGGGCCGATGAACCTGACGCTGGATGGCTGCGTTTTGGAAAATAACCGGCGCAACTGGCGTGTGCAGCGCGGCAGTGTTTCCCTGTTGGATTGCGTTGTCGGGCCGGCCGCCGGGGAGGACGAGTTGCTGAGCCGCGATCAATCGGGGCCGCTGCCGGAAATCATCGTCCGCCGGCGCTTGTCGGTCCAGGTGGTCAATCAAGCGGGAAAACCCGTTCCCAACGCGGATGTCATGCTCATTCCCGAACAGCCGGATCCCGCGCTGCTGCCTGGCCGGGCGGCCACCGGCCCCGACGGGTTTACTCCGGCTGCGGGCGATCTACATGCCCTGGTTGCCCTTGATTACCGGCTGCAAGCGTCCAAACTCCATCGGCAGCCGGAGCGCACGGACTACAGTTATGAAATAATAGTCGCCGCCCCCGGTTACCCGGAGCAAAGCTGGCCGGGTGTGCGTTTTTCTCAAAACGGCATGGTGATCAAGATAGTGCTGGATGGCAAAACAGACCAATAACCGCATGGAAAGGATATTTATGCGCAAAATTACCGGATTGCTGGCATGGTTAATCGCGGGCGCAGGGCTGGTCGCATCGGTGGACGCCAAGGTTGTCTGGCAGGAGGACTTTGAAAGCGCGCGCTGCCTGCTGGATTGGGAACAGACCGTCGCGGGCAAACCGTCCCGCAAGGCCTTTTTGCGCACCGACACCATTGCCCGCGCCGGCAAAATGTCCGGCATGGTGTATTCGGAATACCATGCGGAGAATACCCAGGTCTATATTCAACGCCCGCTCCCGGAAAACCGGGGCGGCGTACTGACCGTCTGGGTTTACGACCCGGGCTATGAATACAGCGGCATTAATGCGCATGTCATGGTGTATGATCAAAAGGACCGGGAAAGCCATCTGATGCTGAACTGCGGGCATTTCGAATTCATCGCCAACAACAAGCTGCTTTACGCCTCCCGTGAACCGTTTTTATACCGGCGCGATCCCTTGCAGTGGTACTGCTTTCAATTTGTGCTTAACCCCGCGGAAGATGGGCGGATCAAGTGTTATATTGACGGGCGCCTGGCGGCGGTCAGCGCCTGGCGCGATAGCCAATCTTTCAAGTCGTTGAAACTGGGGGCGCATATGCTGCGCGGGCGGGTGTTTTACGACGCCATCACGCTGGACGACGATCCCGCGGCGTTTGAAATATTCAAGGGTTGCGATCTGCAAATGCGCGTGCCGCGGCCTGGCTGCGTTGTGTATGACGATGATGCCGACATCCCGGCTGCCGTCAAGTTTCGGAATTACACCGGTCGCGATCTCCAGGCGTCTTTGTCCGGCAATGTCGTTGATGACGACCGCAAGGTGTGGGGTGAAATTACACCGGTCCCTGTGACCATCAAGGCGGGTGACGATGTTGCGGAAATGAGCGCAACCTATCCGGTGCCGCCGCGCAAGGGCCGGTTTTATCTCCAGGCTTTTCTGAAAGATGGAGATAAGATCATCGGGCAAACCCGCCGGCCCGTGGCGGTCACCTTTAATCCTGAATCAACGGCACAATTTGACAGCCCGTTCGGCATCCAGGGGCGCCGGGTGAGCCGGATCGGCGGTTGGAAATACATCGGCGCACGGTCTTACAACTTGATTCTAAGCTGGCCGAACAGCGAACCCGCGCCGGACAAGCTGGAATGGGACAAGGAACTGGAGCAGGACATCCGCTTGGGCGTGGATAATCCCGGCGCTTTTATAATGCTGAATTTCGGGGCGCTGCCGAAATGGCGCCAGGCGGGCGGCGACTGGAACCAGGCGGTCCCGAAAAACGACAAGGACCTTGAGGATTTCGGGCGGCAGGCCGCAAAATATTACCGCGACGCCTTCAAGGTCAATACCTGGTCATATTGCGAGGAGCCGTCCGCATATTTTCCCTGGCCGCGTTACCTGGAGATGTTCCAGGCGGCGGTTACTGGGTTGCGCGCCGGCAACCCGGACGCCAAAATTGTGGGACTCAACGCGGTGACGGCGGATTTTTCCTTTGACGAGTGGATGTTCCAGCATGGCGCGGGCGATTTCATGGATATCTACGGCCATCATTTTTACGTCAACGGACGCCCGGAGGATTACGGCCTGGTGGAAAAACTGGACCTGCTCAAAGGGTTTATGCGCCAGTATAACGGCGGGAAGATTCTGCCCATGTGGGATACGGAATGCGGCATGTATGTGGGCGGATTGGGCCAAGGATTGATTCCGCTCACATCGGATCAGATGCGGCAATACAAGGCCCGGGGCTGGTATGCGGATTACTATTTTGCCGATGCGGATGTGGCGAATTATACCGTGCGCAAAATGGTGCTGGGCTATGCCAACGGCCTGACAAAATACTTCTTCCATAAATCCCTGCGCATTTTTGACGATACCTGCACCCTGACCGCGCTGGCCGTATCCGCGCTGTGCCATGAAATGTCCGGCGCCGTTTTCGTGAAACCGATCGAATTTCCCGGCGACAACCTGCACGGCTATGTTTTCGCGCGGGATGGGAAACACTTCGCCGTGCTCTGGACGGCGCGCGATACGGCCGATGTGACTTTGAAGCTGGAGCAACCGGCCTATCGGGAAATGGACCGCTACGGCAATCGAACGGCCAGAACCGCCGGGGCCGGGAACCTGGTGAATTTGACGCTCACGGAAGAGCCGGTCTATCTGCTGGATATCTCTGAAAATATCGATCGGCAGCCGGATGCCCTGTCTTTGCATTGTCCGGACAAGGTCGAAACTCCGTCATTCGATGTGGTCATGGAAGCATTGCCCGGCACGGATCTGGCCGGAATCATGACCTTGAAACTGCCGGACGGATGGACCAGCCAACCGGAAACGATGGTTTGCGACTTCAGCAGGAGCAATCGGATTTCCATGGCGGTGAACGTGCCCTGGGGGTTGTTCAAGGGCGACCGGATTATTACGGCCAATCTTAACGACCAGTCCGGTAAGCGCCTGTTCAGCGCGCAAGGCACGGTGACCCTGGCCATCCCCGCCCCCTGCCGCCGCCTGGTCAAACCGGTCGGACTCGACGGTAACCTGGACGATTGGCCGGATGAGTTCAAAACACTGGCCGTGGACCGCCTGGAACAGGTGGTCATCGGCCGGCCGGCGATCGAAGACACCCAATCGCTTGCCCATCAGATAGCGCAGGGATCGCGTTTCTGGAAAGGCGCCGACGACTTCAGCGCGTCCATCAAGACGGCTTGGGATGACGATAACCTTTACATCGGCATCCGGGTGAGGGACAATGCCTTGCACAATGATTTTATGCGCAATCCTTATAAGGGCGACTCCATCGAGCTTTTCCTGGACACTCGCGCGGCCGGGCAGGACCTTGGCAAGCCGGTTTATGCCGATGGCGTTTACCATTTGCGTTTTGTGCCGCCGGTAGGCGGCGCGGCGGAAGGCCGGCAGGTGGGGTATTTTCAGAAACATGAGGATAAATTGTTAAAACGCCGGCCGGAATTCATCGTCAAAAGCGACGAAACGGTTTATAGTGAAGGCGAGGCGCATCTGCGTGACCGCGAAATCCCGGCTTACGCCGCCGGCAATCGTTTTGTATTTACGCCGGCCGCCGACGGCTATAACGTTGAACTGGCCATTCCGTTCGCGGTTTTTCAGAATGGCCGCCCCGGGGTTGGCGAAACATTCGGCTTTGACATCATGTTCAATGATCAGGATTATCCGCAGGAACGGGCCGCCGTTGCTCTGTGCTGGCATGGCGATGGTAAGAACAGCACCACCCCTTCGGTGTTCGGCCGGCTGCGTCTGGCGGAGTGAATAGCGGCAAATTCGGATGTTCAGCATCTTAAAGGCCGCCTGTGGCGGCGCATAATGAAAGGAGATAGGAGTTATGGAAAAAAGTTGTTTCATTCGCAAGACCGGCGCCGGCCGTGTAGGTCTGGCCCGGCGTCTGGCGGCGGCGTTGCTGCTGGTTGAGCCGGGCGGCGCCATGGCGGCGACGGTTTTCGTGGCCACCAACGGCAGCGACCTGGCCTCCGGGGAGAGTTGGGCGGCGGCGGTGGCGTCGGTCAGCAACGCGGTCCGGCTTACCGGCGACGGGCTGGCCACCAACACCGTGGTGATTTCGAATGGCGCCTATATTGTTTCAGAATATGTCACCATCACCAATCCCATCACTGTGCGCGGCCTGAGCGGCAATCCGGCGGACGTCGTTCTGGATTGCAATTATCCCGTCACGACCAACCGCGCCATTTATATCAATCATTCCGATGCGGTGGTCGCCGGCTTGACGGTCCCAACGGCTGCAGCCCTACGGCTCAAGGCGGCGGGGTGGTTATCAGCAAGGGGTTGCTTGCAAACTGTGTCGTCACCGGCTGCCGGACGCTCAGCACCTTTCAGGGCGGGGGGATTTATATTACTGGCGGAGAAATTCAAAACTGCGCCATTCGCGGCAACTCCAATGCGCCCACCGCCGGCGGCGGCGGCATCTATATCAATGGCGGCCTGGTCCGCGATTGTTCGATTACCGATAACATCGGCGGATATGGCGGCGGCGGGGTTTATCTTTCCCGGGGCGCGCTCTGGAACAGCCTGATCGCCGGCAATCGTACCGTGGGCGCGGAAGGCGGCGGCGGGGTTTACTATCGCTTTGCTAATGCCTACAATCCGACAATGTACAATTGCCTGGTTGTCAGCAATTACAGCCAGGCGGCCGGCGGCGGCGTCTATTTTTATTCCTCCACCACGGGTTCCTTGATCAACTGCACGATCGTCAGCAACATCGCCGCCACTTATGCCGGCGGGATATATTTCAACAAGGGCGGCTGGGCGCGGAATGTGATCGTTTGCAGCAACTTCTCCGGCAGCAGCGCCAGTTACCGGGAAATTAACGTGAATGGCACGCAATATTCCTTCACCAACTGCTGCATCGGTTACAATCCTTACGGAGAAACGCTGCAGGGGACCAACAACCTGCTGAATACCCATCCCGGCTACGTCAACCTGGAAGCGGGCGATTTCCGCCTGCGCGAGGATTCACCCTGCCTGAATGCCGGCGTCACTGACGAATGGATGGCCGGCGCGGTGGATTTTGACGGGCGCCGCCGGGTGGATGTCTACCGGCGCCGCGTGGATATCGGGGCCTACGAGTTCACGCAGGGCGGCACCATGTGGAGCATCCGCTGATCCGCCCTGTAGCAGCGCCCGCCTACGCCCGGCTTCGGCGGGCACGGCCAAGACAGCGTCCTGCGTAGTCCGGCGAAGCAGGATGTGGCGCAATCCCACCGGCGAAGCCGGACATGACCCAGTCAAAAGGTAGGGCGGCCAGTGCCGCCAGCGCGGCCCGCGCCTTGGCCGCCGTTGCCGGGCAGGCATCCCGACAAAAAACCACTTGCATTCCCGCAGAAAACGTGATTTTATTCAAACGATATCGAAAACGTTTTCTATTAGCGGCGGTCAACCGTTTCCAGGTGATCGGCATGTTGACTATCGTGGATATTGCCCGGCAGGCCGGGACTTCGGCGGCGACGGCGGCGCCGGCGCCACCCTGGCGATTCCGGAAGTGCCGGTTGCCTGGCAAAAGTTTTCCAAGACAATTACGGCTGCCGCCATACGCGGATACCATGCCGCGTTTGGGCGGGTGACGCTCGCAGTGCGGGGCGATTACAAGCAACCTGAATCCGTGATGAGGTGACCTCATCACGGATTCAGGTTATTGGAAAAAATGCTTGATTTTGTAAATCGGCAATATACAATATCAAGCATGAATGAGGTGAATTACCATAAAAGGCTTTTGGAAAAGCGATTGCTGGATTATGCCAATGCATTTCCTTGTGTAGTCCTCACTGGCGCCCGGCAAACGGGAAAAAGCACCATGCTGGAGCATTGCCTCGGATCAAAGATGAAAATTTTCACCTTTGACCCGGTGCAGAACCTATACGGCGAAAAGGACGACCCGGATTTATTTCTTCAGACAAATCCGCCGCCGCTGATTCTGGACGAAATTCAATATGCTGCCGTGTTGGTGCCGGCGGTCAAGCGTTGGGTGGATGCCCATCGCAAGCCTGGTCAATTTCTTTTGACGGGCTCGCACCAATGGCAAGTAATGAGAAATCTTGCTGAATCGCTTGCGGGGCGGACAGCCGTCTTGGAAATGGGCGGATTTACGCTTGCCGAGCGGTTTATGGATCATGATTTGGCTTGGTTTCCCAAATGGCTCGAAACGGCAATTGGCGGAGAAAACGGGGCCAGGCAAGCTCAGTCACTGCTTGAATCCGGTTCGCCGCTGGAATACAATCTGGCAGAGGCGATTTGGCGCGGGGTGTTCCCCGAGCCGGCTGGCCTGACTTTGTCGGTGGTGCCAGGATGGATGAAGGGATATGTTTCCACCTATGTCCAGCGGGATGTTCGCTTGCAGCAGGATATTCGGGATGAAGAACAGTTTGGACGGTTTCTGGCGCTATGCGCGGCTCTGACTGCCCAAGAGGTGAATCAGAGGCAACTTGGCCGCGAGATTGGCGCCACGGCGCCGACGGCGCGCAAATGGATTGATGTTTTAAAAAGCGGTGGGCAATGGTTTGAATTGCCGGCATATGCGAGAAATCTTACCCAGCGGATCAGCCGTTCGCCCAAGGGATATTTTGCCGACAGCGGGCTGGCCTGCCATTTGCTGCGATTGCCATCCCCGGAATCCGTAATCGGTTCTCCCGCGTTTGGGGCGCTCTTTGAAAGCTTTGCCGCGACAGAGTTGATCAAGCAGACGGCATTGATGAACACGGCGCCGGCTTTCCATCATTTCCGCCGGCATGGCGGCGCGGAAGTGGATATGCTGGTTGAATACGGCGGACGTTTGTTTCCCATCGAGTTTAAGGCATCCGCGCGAGTCCGCCCGGCGGATGGCCGCGGCATCGCCATCTTTCAGGATTTGGTCGGCCGTGAAGCCGGCGATGGCTTGGTGGTGTATGCCGGGCGGGAATGCCTGCGGTTGGGCCGGCGCGTTACCGCGGTCCCGCTGGGATGGCGCATCAGGTGAAATGCAATGTATTTTTTGTCAATACCCCGGGCTTGGGGAACAATGCGTCTGCAAAAATAATATTTGGAATTCACCGCGAAAGAACGCAAGGAATGTGGGAAACCTCATGTTGGGAGGGACGACCATGTCCAAAATTGCTGGCATTGGAATTTTGATTTTTGCCGGTTACGCCGGAATGCTGTCGGCGGCGACGCATTACGTGGCGCCCACCGGTCGTGATGACGAGCCCGGCTCATCCGGTGATCCCTGGCTCACAATAAGCAATGGCGCGGCCCACGCCTTGGCCGCCGTTGCCGGGTGGGCATCCCGACAAAAAATCACTTGCATTCCCGCCGTAAACGTGATTTTATTCAAACGATATCGAAAACGTTTACGTTAATTGGCAGGCACGCGTTTCCAGGTGATAGGCATGCTGACTATCGTGGATATTGCCCGGCAGGCCGGGACTTCGGCGGCGACGGTTTCCAAGGCGCTGAACCGCGTCCCGGGCGTCCGCCCCGCCACCCGGGACCGCATCCTGAAACTGGCGCGGGCGCTGAATTACCAGCCGCATGCCGGCGCGCGCAACCTGCGCCGCGCCGCCGCCCGCCAGCCTGATTTGAATTTCCTGGTTGCCTTTTTAACCAGGGATTCCACCGCGCTGACCACGGATCCGTTTTCCATGGAATTGGCCGCCGCCGTCGAGCGCGCCTTGCGCGAACGGGGTTTCGGCATGCGCCTGCTGGGCGTCAATCAAAACGGCCGGACGCCGGCGATCAACGCGGCGGAAGTGGATGGCGTGATTACGCGCTGCGGATTTGCGGATTCCCATGCGGCATCCGGATTCGGCGGATTGCCGTTTGTGGTGCTGGATGAGGTGTTGCCGGCCGGCGCGCCGGGGTTCTGCCTGGCGCCGGATTATCAAGCCGGCGTCCGGGAGGCCGCCGCCCGCCTGCTGACCGCCGGGCACCGCCGGCTGGCCGTCTTGACAGGCGCGCCCGATCTGGCGCGGCCCATGGCTTTCGCCACCCAGGTGGTCAACGGGTGCCGGCAGGCATACGCGGCGGCCGGACGGAAGCCGCCCGCCCGGTTGCATTTCGATCTTACCGCATTTCCCGCGGAGGGTTATCGCCAGGCTTTGAAAATTTTGCGTAACACTGCTGCGCGGCCGGACGCCGTGTTTGCGCCCTGTGGCGCCATGCTGGGTGTGTACCGCGCCGCGGCGGAATGCGGTCTGCGCGTCCCGGACGATCTCAGCCTGGTCGGCATTGACGGGCTCAGCCAGGATGAATACCTGGTGCCGGCGCTGGCCGTGGTGGATATTCAACTGGAAAATTTCGCCCGGCGGGCGGTGGCCATTTTGATGGAGGATATTCATGCCGGCCGGCCGCGGCGCGGCCTGGAAATCACCCCGACAGTTTTCCGCGCGCGCGGCAGCGCGCGGCTGGCGGAATGATGAGTTTTTAATTCGTCAGTGCAATAATAACCGCAATCATCCGGAAAGGCAGGGAACCATGTATCGCGCGGGACAGGAAGAAATCGCCGAGGTCAGCAAGGTCATTCTCAGCAAGCAGTGGTTCCGGGTCGGCGACCCCGCCGCGGGCCACCTCCAAGAAGCCGTGCTGTTTGAGCGGGAATGGGCGGAGATGATGGGGACGAAGTACGCGCTGCTGATGACCGGCGGCGGCACGGCGGCGCTGGTGTGCGCCCTGGCCGGACTGGAGATCGGCCCCGGCGACGAGGTGATCGTGCCGGCCTATACCTGGATGGCCACCGCCACGGCGGTGTTGACGGTCGGCGCCATGCCGGTGCTGGCGGAAGTGGATGAGACCATGGCGCTGGATCCGGCGGATTTCGAGCGCAAAATCACGCCCCGCGTCAAGGCGGTCATTCCCGTGCACATGATGGGGCGGCCGGCGAACCTGGAGGCGATAATCCGCATCGCCCGCGCGCGCGGCATCAAGGTGATTGAGGATTCCTGCCAGATGGTCGGTGGAACGTATCATGGGAAACGCACGGGCAGTTGGGGCGATGCCGGCGCCTTCAGCTTCAATTATTTCAAAATCATTTCCGCCGGCGGCGAAGGCGGCGCGCTGGTGACCAGCGACCGCCGGCTGTACGAGCGGGCGTTCATTTACCATGATTCCGGTTCGGCGTTCCGGCCCATGGCGGGCGAATTGGCCGAGCCGATTTTCGTCGCGCAGCAATACCGCGCCGACGAGGTTATGGGCGCCGTGGCGCGCGTGCAGCGGCGGCGTCTGGACGGCATTATCGCCGACTTGCGCCGCATCCGGCGGCGGATCGAGCAGGCGACCAATGGCGCCAACGGCTTGCGCGTGACCGCCAGCAACGATCCGGAAGGGGATTGCGGCGTGGTGGTTTCCTACCAGTTTGACCGCGAGGATCAAGTGCGCAAATTCAAGGACCTGGTCAAGGCCGGCTACGTCGGGATTGACCACGACAAGCACGTCTATACCAACTGGAAACCGCTGCGCGAAAAACGCATCATGCACCACCCGGCCATGAATCCGTTCAATTTCCCGCAGAACCGGGGCTTGCGGGCGGATTATACCGACGGCTGTTGCCCGCGCACGCTGAACCTGCTCCGGCGCACGATTTTCATCCCGCTCAACCCGGATTGGAAGGATGACCAGGTGGAGGATATGATCCAGCGCATCCGCGCCGCCGCCGCGCAGGTTGCCGCGGGGTGAATTCCGCTGCCCGCGGCTTGGCAGGCAGGCGGTTCTCACCAATCTCAGGCGAGCATGACACAGCCGTGTCAGTTCGCGCCGGGTGCCGCGCTTCGGACTTGCGCCGGGCGGAGGATTCGCCTACACTACACCCATGCGTACCGCGGCATCCAAGCTGATGAATTTGCCGGACATGCAGCGCGCGCGCGCGCAATTGCGCGCCGCGGGGCGGACCCTGGTCTTTACCAACGGCTGCTTCGATCTCCTGCATGCCGGGCATGTGTCCTACCTGGAATTCGCCCGCCGGCAGGGCGATGCCTTGCTGGTGGGCGTGAATTCCGATGAATCCGTGCGCCGGCTCA
>JAXGSX010000095.1:0-11983 GCA_040775225.1 Kiritimatiellia bacterium
ATGCGGCATAATGGCCTCACCCGCAGGGCGGTCTTTTCCGCCAAACAGCGCCGTGTGTTTTTGGTGATATTTTAAAATGCCATAAATTGTTGTTTGTACGCACATTATCTTGACAACATAAAATCCCGTCACGGATTCAGGATTTTGTTTCCACTTCCAGCAGGCGTCCCCGCCAATTAACCAGCCAACTGCCCCGGCTGCCGGGCGCCAGCGCATCGCCGGCCGGCCGGTAATCCGCCGGCGCAAGCAGCAACAGGGTGACAAACATATGCCGGCGCGCCGACAACGCACGAATGGTAATGCGCTCGAACTCCGAATCGGCATCGGTATAATTCCGGGCCAGCCGGCAGGCCGATTGCTCCATGCGCATGCCCGGGCCGGGCGGGACACAAATCCGCAAACGCGCCCGTTCTCCCAGAAAGTCGGCCTGCGCGGCGCCGGACAGGCGCAGCCGGTTGCGCCGCTTGCCGTCCGCGTAAGCGGACGGCTCGACAATCGGGAAAACAAAATGAATTTCCGCGGCGCGCGGTTTTTGCAGTTCCACGTCGTCAACAATTAAAACCACATCCGGCTTGAAATAAACCACATGCCGCACAAACCGGCGCAAGCCGAGCTCCGGCCCGTAACATTGGGCGGCTTCGCCGGCGGCATAAGCTACGCGGGCGCCGGGCCGGCAGGCCGTAATTTTCCCGGTGCGCGACCAGGGCTGGCAGACGCCGAACACCGACCCGTCCCCGATCTGCCCATGGCCTTCAATCGTCAGGGTATTGCCCAGGTCCGAAGACTGCCGGTAGGCGCCGGCAAAGGGCGCGGTCAAGGTCTGGCCGAAACCGAACACCCCGATGGAATTGGCGTGGGGCGGCATGGCGTAAGCCACCCGATGTTCTTCAAGATAAAGTTTTTTTCCGTGCGCGCGCGCGGCATTGAGCATGACATGCGCAGTGTCGGGATGCCACCATCCCGACCGGAACAGCACCAGCCCGGCGCCGGCCAAGTGCCGGTCCGGCTTGCGCCGGCTGAAATCAAGCCGCGCCGGGACGCGCCGGTCGTAAAACAGGAACCGCCATAAGGCGTTGGCGCGCGAACAATTCCGCAAACGTTCGGATTTGATCGCCAGGCCGCTTCTGGCGCGGGCTTTCTGGAAATAACGCTCGGCCAGCCACTGGGCATCCCGGCTGCCGGACAGACTGGCGTAGGCTTCCCACGCTATGAAGTCAGGCTCGTAATCCGGGCGGTAGTAATTGGGAAACATCTGGAAGTCCGCCGTCTCCTTGCGAATCCGGCAATCGGCGAATTTTTTAAAAAACGGCCAATGCTCAAGAAGATTGACGCCGGCCGCATGGCGAAACGCCATGGCATAATTGAAAAAGGCGCTCAGACAATGCTCCTTGGGCAGTAATCCCAGCGATCCGTCGGGCGTCATGCGCCGGGCCGCCAGTTCAAAATGCCGCGCCGCCCAGTCCGCCGCCGACTGCGCTTCGGGCAGCTCGCCCAGGAAGGCCAGGCCGGCCAGGCCCAGCCCATGAAAATTATACGCGCTGTGCTCCATCCCGCCGGCATTGCCCGGCCATTCCAGGGAATTGAACTTGATATAATTGAGCCACCAGCGCAGCACGCGGGCCGTTCCGGAGCGGATCAATTCCCGCTCGGCTTCGTCCAGGGCCGCATGGCACCAATCGTAAAACACCGCGGCATATTCGAGAAGATGGCCCGGCTCCGCGCCGTTGACTTCATACCGCCCTTCTTCCGGACCGGGAAATTCCGCCGCCAGCATCGCCAGGAAGGCCCGGCGGGCAATTTCAAAGTAACGGCGGCGGCCGGTCAGGCGGAACATGAAAGCCATAGGCAGAATGTCAAGACTGTCCGGCGCCGCGCCGGCCGCGAATTCTTTCAGGCGCTCCCTGACCGAGTGGCGGGCACACATCTCAAAACGCGCGCGTTCCGGCCCGAACCGACGCGCGCGCAGCGCCGGAAAATCCGCATCGGTGAAGAACAGGCGGGGATGCTTGCCGGTCAGGCCGGGGCGCAGCCGCACATTACGCCGGGGAGTGCGCTCGTCGCGCCTTTGATGGACTCGCAGGAATTCCATCCGGTATCCCCGTCCGTTGACGAGTTTCAACGCATGCGCGCCGGGCGGCAGTTCCAGGGAAAATTCGCCCAGGTAATATCCCCGCCGCAATTCGGCCTGACTGGGAAACTCGGTGATGGCCGAGCCTTGCCAGGCATGATCCAGGTAAACCTCAATGATCGGACATACCATCTGGCGCGATGGCAGGCGTTCGGTTTTGGGCGTGGCATGTTCAAACCCGGGCACGCGCCAGAACCGGGCGGTCGGTCCCACCAGCACGCCGTTTACCTTCAAAAACATGGCGGAAGGGTCGAATGTGCCTCCGCCCAGTTCGAAAACGAACCGGTAACGCCCCGGCCCGGACTTCAGCGTTAAAGCCAGGTTGCCGTCCGGATCCAGCCGGCCACCCGGCCGTTTGCGCGCCTGATCGTAAATTTTCCGGCCGTACTTTTCCAAGCCCATCCTCCGCGAAGGTTGCTTGCGCCGCAGCGCATTGATATACCGCAAATAATAGCATACGCAGGTTGAAGATAAAGATTCAAATAAATCACCAGAATGATTTTCCGGTTCAATTTTTCGATTTAGACGCCGGCGTACGCGGCGGGATGGATGAACGGATTCATATCCGTGCCCTGGCAATTGCAGCAGTCTTTGGCGGGCGGGTTAAGTAAGGTTTGGGTTGCGGGCGCATCCAGCTTTTTATAATATTGCCGCATTTACATGGCGTATTACCACCGAGGAATGACCGTGGGAAAAAGCGACACCGACAATTGGACTTTTGTGCATGCCGCCGATATGCAGCCGGGCTCGCCGCGGTCGTACCGCTATAATCCCTCCTGGATTCACAACTGGCGCCAGGCCCGCGATCAGATATTGGCAATCCAGCCCGACCTGCTGCTGGTCGGCGGAGATGTCACCCGCGACGGCAACCTCAATCAATGGGAATTGCGGGAAATGAAGGCCGATTTCGACGCCCTGCCCTTCCCTGTGCATGTCATTCCCGGCAACATGGACACGGGCAACAAGCACACCCGCATCAACGGACGGCATCGGGGAGCCGGGCAATGCACCGACCGGGAATTGAACGTCACCTCGGACCAGTTGCGCAGGTTTGCGGAAGTGTTTGGCGGTCTCTGGTGGAGTTTTGACCACAAGGGCGTCCGTTTTTCGGGATTCACCGACATGGTCGTCAATTCCGGCCTGCCGGAAGAGCACTCCTTCTGGCAATGGGCGGAACGCCAGCAGCGGCGTCCGCCGGCCAAGTGTCACGTCTGGATCATGCATTACGCCCTTTTTATTGAAAAGCCGGACGAGCCGCAATGGGACATCGCCGAAAACTACATGGACTGGTACTTCAGCGTTGATCAGCCAGGGCAGGCGCGGCTGTTCAACTTGTTTCAGAGCACCGCCGCCACCCTGGTAATCAGCGGACACATTCACTGCCACAAGGTTGCTTATGCCGGAGGCATCCGGTTTGAAATTGCGCCGTCAACGGCATTCGGGCAATGGGCCGGCCGCTGGCCTGACGGCGATGCCAGGCTGGGTTTTTTGAAATACACCGTTGCGGACGGCGGCATTGAATCAACCTTTGTGCCGCTGGCCAGAACGTTTGACCTGCCGGGCCGCGGTCCGGGCGGACACCCCTCGCCGGATGTAATCGCCGGGTTGCAAGCGCCCGATGCCTGACAGGATTGATGGCGTATCCTTCCGGGTATC
Organism: Kiritimatiellia bacterium; assembly: GCA_040775225.1. Lineage (GTDB taxonomy): Bacteria > Verrucomicrobiota > Kiritimatiellia > JAAZAB01 > JAAZAB01 > JAXGPF01. Next base: position 3,785 of record JAXGSX010000095.1, read on the forward strand.
CCGCGCGCCGGCATGGCAAATCATTCCCCCGAGCTTTCCGCGGAAATCCGATGGCCGGCGGAATTGCCGGATTCGACTTCCTGTATGGCCACAAGAGTTTCAGCCTTGAGCCGCTGTACCAGACGCGATTCAGCGGGCGTAAAACCGCCGGACTGCAGGGTGGCCGTGATTCCGTCCGCGCGGACCAGGTCTTGTTCCTCGCGCCCCAGGAAAGGCCGGCCCGCCAGGCTCAGCAGGATGATGGCCAGCGCCAGGTTTGGCGCCAGCGAGCGCGCCACGGTTCCATAATACAAGCCGTAATCGGGCAATCCACGCCAGTGACGCCAAACCGCTCCCAGCCCGGCAGCCAGGAGCAGGCCGGCCAGCAGGCCGGCCACTGTCCGAGTGAGCGTAATTGCGACTTGTCCCCAGACATTATGGTTTCCAGCAGCCAGCCATTCCGACGGGAGCAAGCAGCCCATAATGGCAAACACCATCATTTCCACATACACGATGCGGACAGGCCTCCGTAACCGGCTTGGCGGCGCGGCAATATCCAGCCGCCGGCAACGTTGCCGGACGGCATCGGCCGATAGAAATCCCGTCAACCCAATCACCAGCGATACCATGGTCACGGCCTGCAAAATTAATTTGGGACTGATGAAAATTGCGGAAAATTCGCGGCCGCCCATCGCCAGCCAGCGCGTATAAATGTAATATCCGGCCAGTGGCAAAATTACGCCCGCCAGGGCAATGCGCAATGCCGTGCCGGCATCAGGCAGCAGCAGCAGCGGCGCCGCCGCGCCGCCGCGCGCCAGCCGCCAGCGCAGGGCGATCGCCAGCGTCGCCGCCAGCACCGCCAGCAGGGTCAGCAGGATCACTTCCAACACTACCCGCTCGGCTATTATGTATTCCAGCAGGCGTCCCGGACGCAGGTCGTTTGCGCTGAGCGACTCGCCGAAATTTAAGTTCAGGATGCCGGCCAGCATACTTCCATGGTTTGCCAGGATTTTTTCATTCTTCCGGAATTGCGGCGTGTTGACCCGCGCCTGACGTTGCGCCTTCCACTCCGCCACGGGCCGGGAAACTAAAGCCGCTTTACGGCGCGCCGCGGCCGCCGCCGCCGGATCGCCCAAGCGCTCATAGATGGCCGGGGCCAGGTTGCTATAGATGCCGATGATGGCCGATCCCATCAGGACATCCACCAGGCAAAACGCATCCCGGTGTACGTCGACCGCCAATTTCCAGCAGCCTTCCAGCAGCGCGCGGGCGTCATCCGGGCGATGCCCGGCGGCCGCCCGCTCGGCCTCCAGGCAGGCCGCCCGCCCAAGGTTGCGGGCGTCAGCTAAATCCGGCACCAACACTCCGGCCGCCATGCTGAAGCGATAAAGCTGTCCCGACAGTGTCTGCGGTTCGCCCAGCATCGCCAAACGTTCGCGGAGCATGTCCGGCGCGTAGCGCCGGTAATACGGCTTTTGGGCGCCCGCCAGGAATTCCTGCATCGCCCGGTCAAACATCGGGGCATTACTGATTGCTAATGCAAGCCCTGCAACGCCGTTCGACGCTGCCGGCGCCGTAACTGTTATATCCGCCGATTCTTTGAACAGCAGCCCGGCCCGCAGGTACTGGAAGCGGGCGTTGTCCGGTTCGGCCTCCGCGGCCAATGCAAGTTCCGGCTCAATGGCAACTCGTTGCGCTTGCGGGCTGTTGCCGAATGCCCGAAGATTGGCCATGGCCACAGTCAGGTAATTGTTCAAATATACCATGTTCGTCGGATGCGCCTCCCAGATGGCGCGCTCCCGTGCCGCCGCGCCGCGGCGCGCTTTGTCGCCGGAAAAAATTAACTGCTGTGCAGCCGTCAGGCGGCGCGGTCTGGATCTGGAGGGAAGCAAGTGTCCCAGAGGTTTGAGCATCTTGATTTCGGAGTCGGCCTCCACCCCCGTGATCATATCCAGCGGCAGCCATTGCCCGCCTTCGCCAACCAGCGTCTGAATGACCGACGCCAGGGCCAGGATGATGGCGGCCGGCGCCAGCAGAGCCTGTACCGCCAGGCGCGCGCGGGCGCGCCATGCCAGGCGGCTGCGATTGGCGGCCACCAGTTCCACCGCGATATCGGCCGCCGGTCCCATGGCCTGGAGCGCCTGCGCGGCAGCCTGATCGCCCGCAAAGCCCGCGGCCTGCGCCACCCGCGCGGCGGCGTCCAGGTGCGAGGCCAGTTCGGCGCGGACCTCGCGCCGGACTTCCGGATCGCCCGTCAATCCGGCGGAAGCGGCGTCCAGGAACGCTTGCGTATGGGCATCCGTATTCATGCGCGCACCTCCTGGCACAAGAGCGCATTCACCGCGGCGGAGAAGGCCGTCCATTCCGCGCATTGCGCGCGGAGCGCCGCCAGTCCCCGGCGGCGGATGACATAATATTTGCGCGGCCGGCCGGTTGCCGACTCGCGCCATTCCCCGCCGATCAGGCCTTCATTTTCCAGGCGGTGCAGCCATGGATAAAGCGTGCCTTCTTTCCAGGCGAACAGGTTGCCGGTGCGTTCGTTGACCACCTGGATGATCTCGTAGCCATACCTTGCCCGTTCGCTGAGCAACTTGAGGATAATCGGCACGACCGTGCCCTTGACCAGTTCCGGTGAAATGTCCATACCCGACTCCTTCGTAAAATCCGCAAGGACTGCCGCATCTTTCAGTTTGCCTGCCCCCCTATAGCATAGGGTTCCTAGGCATGCAAACCTTTTCTTGGCCGGGTGGCGGATTTGTCAGGGCTGCGTCATTCGCGGAGACAGGCTCATGGCAGGCGACACATTTGCGGCCAGGCGGCCGCCGGCCCCAATCTGATTGTATCACTCGGCGCCCAGCCAGCCCGAGATTGGTTCCGGCGCCTCGATTTTCAACGCCAGTTTGCGCACCGGCGCCACCGGTTCATTGCGGATCAGCCGCAAAGCGGCCCGCGCCGCTTCCCGCCCGAGTTGCACGGCGGGCTTGACCAGCGCCACGACAGGAACATGGATGGCATCAGCGTAATTGCCCTCGACCACACTCACAACCAGGACATCTTCCGGCACACGCTTCCCCGCCGCCTGGATCGCCGCCAGGGCGCGCGGCAGGAGCAGCGGCGCAGCCACGAAACATACCAACGGCCGCGCCCCCTGGAACAAATCCCGGGGAACCACGGCATCGCGGAACGGCGGAAAGGTTTCCCAGAGACGCGCGCGCGCCGGATCGCGCCGCAAGCCGGCCAGGGCATCAACAAAGCCGTTTACCCGCGCCGCCGACGGCCAGGCGCCGGCCGCGCCCAGAAAAACCAACTCATCCTGTGCCCGCGGCCCGGACAACACACGGCGCGCGGCGGCATACATGGCGCGATAATTGTCAAACCCCAGGAACGGAGCATTGCAGCCCGGCAGAATGTTTTCCGTGAACACCAGCGGCAACCGCCGCTCGCGCTGCATTTCCAGCGCCAGCCGGGCGGAAGCGGGCGCCAATACATTGGCGGTGGATAAATTCAGGATGGCGGCCGCCAGTTCCTCCCGCCGCGCGCGTTCCGAACGGATTTTGCGCCGGAATTCATCAAAGCCGTTGAACAGCATGGTGGGATAGCCGTGCCTGGCCAACTCATCCTCGACACCCTTGGCCAACAGCGCGCAAAACGGATCCACAATATCCGACACATACAGGCCGATAGCCTGCGCGTTCCCGCCGCGCGGGCGCGGCGCGGAGGCGTAAATCCCGCTGCCGCGCCGGCGCACGATCAAACCGCGCTCCTGCAATTCCGCCAAGGCCCGATCGAGGGTGCTCTGGCTGATCTGTAACTGGCGCAATAATTGCCGCACCGGCGGCAAGCGGTCGCCCGGACGGAGTTTCCGCAATTGTTTTTCCAGCAAGCCTGTAAACCGCTGGTATTTCGGCGCGCGGCGCCAGGCGGCGATGCCGGTATCGGGCAGGCTGGAATCCGTTTTGCGCATGCCGGATATCCTGCCACACCCGCACCCCGGCGTCAAATAAATGTTCCGCAAAATCGCCTTGACTCCGGCAATTGGCCGGGGTATGGTAATAATAAGTGATATTCAAGTGTATCTTAAAGTGTATCGCATACCAGCGGAAGGCGGCGCGTATGCCGGAACGGATCAGGTTGAGGCGGCGGCCGGACAAACAACGCCTGCTGGCGGAGCTTGCCGGCGGCCGGACGGACAGCGTTCCGTATTGTGACTTTGAATTCGCCGGGCCGATAATTGACGCAGTGCTGGGCGGCGCCGGGCATCCGGCCAGCCCGGATTTGCCGCCGTTGGAATATGTCCGCTTCGCGCAAATCGTGGGACTGGACGTCCTCTACGTGAACTTCAACTGGTTGCTGGGCCGGCGTTTTTCCGACGCCGGCGCCGGGCGGCGGCAGTATGTGGACGGCGCGATCAAAAGCGAGAAACAACTTTCGGGTATTCGACCGCCGGATATCTCGGACGTCCGTCGGCGGTTGGAAGCGTTAATGCCGGCGGCGGCTGACGCCGGCATGGGAGTGATTCTGGGATGCATCACCCCTTACAAGGCCGTGAAAGCCGCCGTCGGCTACCAGGACTTTTTGCTCAAGACTTGCGATGATTGCGGTTTTTTAACGCAATTCCGCGACTTGGTTTCGGAACATCTGGCTGCCGCGCTGGAAGCATTGCTCGCCTACCCCGTGGATGCGGTGATGATTCCCGGAGACTTATGCGGCGGCAACGGCCCGCTGCTGGCGCCGGAGTTCATACGCGAATTCTGGCTGGGGAACACCCGCGCGTTCCTGCAGCCGGTACGTGCGAAAAATTTGCCGGTGATTCTGCACATGGACGGCGATTTCTCCCCCATTCTGGATTTAATCCTGGAACTGAGCCCGCAAGCCTTGCATCCGTTTGAGGTGACCGGCAACCTTGACATTTTTGCCGTCAAGCCGCGCCTGCAGGGCAAAATCGCCGCGATGGGCAACATTGATTGCGCCGGGGTACTGACGCGCGGCACGCCGGAAATGGTGCGAGAGGACGTGCGCCGGCATATTGAGCGCCTGGCGCCGGGCGGCGGGTATGTCTGCGGATCAAGCCATGACATCGGCCCGGATGTGCCGTTCGCAAACTTTAAAGCACTGGTGGAAGCGGTTCAGGAATTCGGCGCTGGAATGTAAAATCTGATTTTGAGAAAAAGCATGACCCATCAAATGATATACCGCGGCGCATTCGCAGCCGATCTCGGTGTCCCGGGCGAACGCAAGGCGGATGGGCGCATACCGGCGCACGCGGCCGTCATTCCCGTCAGTCCCCGGCGCTGGCTGGCGGCGATCGGCACGCTCGATTCCGCCTCCTGGGATGGCGCCCGAAGCATTGTGTATCAACTGCGCGCTGACGCACCGGACGGCCCGGTGATCCGGGAAGGACTTTTGGCGGCCGCGCAAGATGATTGGAATCCGCGGGGACGCGGCGAAAGGCTGCTCAAGTGCCACGGCGCCCCTCTGGCGTTTGGCGTGCCCAAGGGCGCCCAACACGGCGGATGCCTGGCGCCGCATCAGAATGTTTTTGTCATCAAGTGGTATCGCTATGCCCATATCCCGGCAGCGGATGGAATATGGAACCCATTCGCCGCCGACACCCGCGCGCGCCATCCGGAATTCATGGAAATCGGGCCGCAAACCCTGCGGGTGGAATGGATGCAATGCCGGCTGAATGAAGCGGAAACCGACATTGAAATCATCCGCCCGGCAACAAGCTTGTGCCAGACCGGTTATGATGACGACTCAAATGATTTCTGCGCGCTGGGCGGCGGTTACGCTTGCAATAACGCCATGGCGGCGCCGATCCCGGCGGACGCCGATGCCGACGCCTGGCTGGAATACATGACTTTTCTCCCGCCGGCCGGCCGGCCCGGCATTGCCGCCGCGTTGTACCGCTTCAACCCCACGCGGGGCTTTTATGAATGGACGGCTACCGGGCCGTTCATTTCCATCCCCGACCGGGCGCTCTCGGAAACCAGCGTCATGCGCACGCCGGCCGGTTGGCTGATAGCCAGCCGCGACAGCGCCCTGGATGGCTGCACCGTCTGGTGGCGCGCGGCCGACCCGCTCGCCGCGCCGGAATTGGCGGGCATCAGTCCGGCGGATGCCGGGCCTCGCGAGGGGCCGCGCAGCGTGTACCTTGGCGAGGACGGCAAACTGCGGATGTTCGGCAACGAAAAACCGTTCCGCAAACCTGGACGCAATCCCTTATACATGTGGGAGGTTGATCCGGCGTCATTCCAACTCCGCAACCGCCGGTTGATCCTGGATGCCAGGGCCGCCGGACTGCCGTTTTATAATCCGTTTGTTGACATGTGCAAGCTTGTGCCGGCCGTTGGCGGCCGGCAATTGGCAATTTTCCGGTGTATTACGGCGCGGCAAACCGCCGCCATGGATTTGACGCATCCGGTCACCGCCGCCGAACATGCGGCAGCCGGCATTCATTATGCGGAATTGCGATAAAGGAACCTCGGCATGGAAAACAGCGACTTTCGACAAATGCGGATTGAATTGCGCGCGCATCTGCTGGACAACATCATCCCATTCTGGCTGCGTAATGCGGTGGATGCCGGCGGCGGCCTGAACACCTGCATCCGCGATGACGGCGCAATCGTCAATCGGGACAAATGGCTTTGGAGCCAATGGCGGGCGGTCTGGGTCTTCAGCCGTCTTTATAACACGGTCGAAAGGCGGGCGGAATGGCTGGAACTGGCCCGGCGGATTGCCGCGTTCTGCATCAAGCATGGCTGGGATTCCCGTGCGCAAAGCTGGGTGCTGCGCCTCGCTGGCGACGGGCGGGTGTTGGATGGCTGTGACAGTCTTTATGTCAACGGTTTTGCCTTGTACGGCTTGACGGAACTGGGCCGGGCCACAGGCGAGGCGCAATATGCCGATTGGGCGCGCCGGACGGCGGAAAGCACCCTGGCGGCGCTGGCGCAGCCGCACGACCGCATTCCGCATTTCCCCTACCCGATTCCACCCGGCTACCGTGTGCATGGATTGCCCATGATTTTTTCGCTGGCATTCTGGGAATTGGGACAATGGCTGGGCGAAGCGAGCTACCGCCAGTCGGCCCTGGCCATGAGCGATGAAATCTTCGATCATTTTTACCGTCCTGGCCGCGATTTGGTGTTGGAAAGGGTGCTGGCTGATTATAGCGAAGGCCCGCCGCCCATGGGGACGGTGGTGGTGCCCGGGCATGTGATAGAAGACATGTGGTTCCAAATACATATCGCACGGGAATCCGGCGCCCTGGCGCGCGCCCAACTCGCAACCCGCCTGATTCGCCGACATTTCGAGCTTGGGTGGGATTTGGAATATGGAGGATTGTTACTGGCGGTGGATGCCGATGGCCGGCCGGACGTGGGCTGGCAATACGCGGACACCAAGATATGGTGGCCGCACACCGAGGCCATGGTCGCCTTGCTCATGGCCTTCGAAGAATCCCGGGACACATGGTTTCTCGATGCATATGCCCGGGTCCACGAATATGCGTTCGCGCATTATCCCGTGGCCGGGCACGGCGAGTGGACCCAGAAACTGGACCGCCAGGGACACTCCATTACGGACATCGTGGCATTACCGGTTAAGGATCCGTTCCATCTGCCGCGCGCCTTGATGACATGCATGGAAATCCTGGAGAGATTGGAACGGATTTGAATAATATATATTTGATCTTGAAAGCCGAGAAAATGCGCACGGAACATACAGGAGAGCCTTCATGAGTACTCAGCATCGCCCGCGTTTACTGTCCTGTTATGCCATACTGATCTGCATTTCTCCATTCCTCACCTGGCCGGCCACGGCCCTGGAAATATCCGCGCCGGTTTGCCGGACGCCGCCGGCTATTGATGGGCATTTATCCGATGCCTGCTGGCAGACAGCCGCCACCACGGTTTGTTTCCGGATTGTGGGCGAAACCAACACTACCGCCGAGCATACGGCATACATTGCTTGCGATTCCCAGTGGCTGTATGTCGGTTTCTGCGTCGCGCAAGGTGAAACCGAACGCAGTGCAGCCGTGGCCGTCTTGCACGACCAGGATGTGCAGCGCGAGGATAATGTTCAGGTGTCGTTCGACCCGGGGACCGGCGGCAATCTCTATTACCAGTTCCTGCTCAGCAAAACCAATGTCCGGGCGGATTTCCGCATGACGCGGGCGCGGGGGCGGGATCGCGAGGGATGGAGCATCCCCTGGCGTTCGGC
>JAXGSX010000096.1:0-11919 GCA_040775225.1 Kiritimatiellia bacterium
AAAAAACATCCGGCGCCGGGTCGTGGTTGCCGGGCAGGACGATGCAGGGCGATTCCAGCAGGTCCAGTATCCGCCGCAGCCCGACCAGTTGGCGCTCGGCCCGGGCGGCGTTGGGTTCGTCCAGGAGGTCGCCCAGGACCAGGGTGACATCGGGCCGGATGAACCGGTTGAGGCGGCGGACGGTCCGCAGCAGGAAGATATCGGCAAAGTATCCCTGGCGCTGCGCGGCGCCGCCGGGATCATATGTTTGGCGGTGCAAATCGGCGATAATTGCAATGCTGACGTCCGGCTTCATCCCGCCACTTCCTCGATCCGGACAATGCCGGAGCGGTTGGCCACGACGCGGTAACGATAAAAAGCCGGCGGTTCGCGGGTGTTGCCGTTGTGGGTCAGCCGCAGGATGGCGTTGATGTGATATACCCGGCGGAATTTGATCAGCCGGACCCTATCCCCTTCGACAAAAGCCAGATCGTCGTCCGATTTGTCCATCTTGTAGAACCAGTGGCGCATGTCCAGCCGGAGTATTTCGCATAAAGCCGTCAGGCGGCTTTCCGACGCGCGCAGCCGCTCCGAGCTGAATTTCACTTCCTTGTGGTAGTGCAGGACATCTTCCGCGGGTGTCAGCCCCATATAGGCATGCCGGCGGTTATGGCGCAGGCGGCGGACTTCCAGGGGCAGTTGTTCCATCGCGATCATCCGCACGCGTTCGCGGGTCAAGCCGGCGCGCCGTCCGGAGTAGGGATTGATCAGGCGCTGCATCCGGTCCGCCACCAGGCGCGGCAGCAGGCGCTGGAACCAGGCCCGCAAAAATTCCTTGATGCGGTCCTTGAACACGTAGGCGGCGACGGCCAGGATGGCCCAGGGATAGCTGCGCACGTGAAAGTACATTTCGGCGACCAGCGCGGCGGCGACAGCGAACGCCATGGCCACGGCGGCGGCGATGCCGAAGGAAAGATGGAGCATTTGCTGCGGCAGGCGGCTGCGGGCGACGGTCATATACATGGCGCTTTCCGCCCATTTTTTCAACTGGTGCTCGCGGAAACTGAACAACTCGTTGGTGCGGTCGTTGCCGGGGTCAACCACGGTTTCATAATGGCGGCTGGCGCGGCGGGCGATTTGCGCGGCGATTTCCGCGCGGCACCGCGCCGCCATTTCCGGCAGCAACCCGGCGTTGGCCAGGGAACGGTAAAGGCGGTAGAAATTTTTTTCCGTCCGGATGCTCAGCGATTCATCCGTCCAGCGGTAATGGTTGCGGACGGTTTGAGGAACGTGCGGGGCGAGAATGAGCGGTTCCAATGCGGCAAAATCCTGCAAGATGGAGGATATTTCGCCGAGCAGGCGGCGGACGACGGATTCCACGTCCGCCGGCGGGAAACTTTTGCCGGCGGCCATTTGATCAATCAGCGCGCACTGGCCCCGGAACTGGCTTTGGAAAACATTCACCAGCATGCGCATTTCATAAATCATATTCTTCTGCGTTGGCACGGATTCCAGGGCGGCGCCGGCAGCCATCTGGCGAATCCGGTTGAGCGGGTTGCGCTCGTCATCGGCATCGGCGAGCAGGCTCAATGGGAGGGGGAACGGCTTGAACCTGGTATAGGCGATCAAATCGTGGAAAAACTGTTCGCGCGGGTTGAATTCAGCCCAGTGCTGGAGCGGGTGCGGCATGAAAAACCAGACATCCATCCGGTAGGTTTCCCGGCCCCGTGCCGAGCGGTCCAGCGGGTAAGTTATTTCGAACTCCAGATGCCGCCGGCCATGCGTGGTGGTGGTGCAGTTAAAATGCGACATAATCCGCTCCTTCGCGGGGCATATTACATCCCGCCGGCGATTTGTCAATCCAACCCTGCCAGCGGCCGGATCGGGCATCAGGGATATGTCCGCCGATCATGAATCCTCCGGATGTCGCCGGGGACTTTTGCCGTCAGCCAGTCCGGCCGCGGGTAGGGCCGGACAATATTTGCCGCCGACGTGTCGTCCGGATCGAGTCCGGGTATTTGCCAGCCGGCGGTTTGGGATAAAACGATAGAGTTCATCCTGAATCCGTGACGGGATTTTATGTTGTCAAGATAATGTGCGTACAAACAACAATTTATGGCATTTTAAAATATCACCAAAAACACACGGCGCTGTTTGGCGGAAAAGACCGCCCTGCGGGTGAGGCCGTTATGCCGCATCTGCTTTGTTGCGAAGGATCCCGCTTTGCGGGATAAATTTGCGGCTTGTCCCGCAACAGCGGGATATATTTATACAGCTTCATCCTTCGCGCCTCGCATCTGCGGCATACTGACCTCATCACGGATTCAGGTTCATTTTAAAAACGATTCAAAAAACGGCTAAAATTCAGTCATTCCGCATGATTGACGAAAAAATGCAGCAGGATTTTTGGCGCAATCGGGAGGTTTATGCTTGAATATTGAAAGTCTGTGTTGCAATATTCAAGGCATGAAAAATATTCCCAGGCAAATATTGTTGGATAGAATTGGTAGTTTATTGAAATCGAATCGCGCTGTTGTGTTGCTTGGTCCGCGCCAATGCGGCAAAACTACACTGGCGCGCATTTTCTCGAAATCGGTGGATCAATCGGCGTATTATGATCTTGAAAATCCAAATGACTTGGCAAGGCTTTCCGATCCAATCTTGGCGCTTGAGTTGCGGCAGGGTTTGGTTGTTCTGGATGAAATTCAGAGACGCCCTGATTTGATGCCGGTTTTGCGGGTATTGCTTGATCGAGATCCGTTGCCTGCCAGATTTTTATTATTGGGCAGTGTATCTCCTGATATTATACGCGGAACATCCGAATCGTTGGCCGGTCGAGTCGCCTTCATTGATATGCATGGATTTGATCTTGCGGAAGTCGGTGCTGGCTCTATGCGTAAATTATGGTTGCGCGGCGGATTTCCGCTTTCATTCGCGGCTCTTTCCGATGAGGACAGTTTTCAGTGGCGCAATGATTTTATCCGCACATTCCTGGAACGGGATTTGCCGGCATTTGGTCACAATCCGGCGCCTGACACCATGCGTCGTTTTCTCACGATGCTGGCGCATTACCATGGTCAGACATGGAATGGATCGGAAATTGCCAGATCGCTGCAGGTTTCGCATACCACCGTCCGGCATTATTTGGAGATAATGTCCGGAGCATATCTGGTGCGGCAGCTTGTTCCCTGGTTTGAAAATGTCGGCAAACGTATTGTGAAATCACCGAAAGTTTATATTAGCGACAGCGGTATTTTGCATACCTTGCTAAATCTGGATTCTTTTCATGGTCTGGAAGGACATCCCAAACTTGGCGCTTCGTGGGAAGGTTTTGCCCTGGAAAACATGTTGTCAGTTTTGAATTATCGGCATGCGTATTTTTGGGCTACTCAGAGCGGAGCGGAACTGGATTTGTTTTATATCAAAGACAAGACCAGACTGGGAATTGAGTTTAAATATTCCAGCGCGCCCGTTATAACCCGTTCCATGCGAATTGCATCGGAAGACCTGAAGCTGGATCACATTTATATTGTTTATCCGGGTGCGGAACAATATGCATTGTCCAAAAGTATCACCGCGATCAGTCTTTTGGAACTGATGCGGTTGTTACGGGAATAATTGCCGCACACAAAACCTCCAGGACACAGAGTAGGATAACCATTTCGCCCCGTTTGTCGGGTGGAAGTCTTTTTGCGCGCAGACTTTTTGTGGTTTACATCAATCTCGATCGCGCCAGGGACCGCTGCGCAGCAAATCCAGGAAAGCGTCGGAAATCAGGTAATAGGCGAAATACATCACCCCCGCGGGCGCATATTGGCACTGCAGGTCAAGCTGCTGCAGACGGGTCAGATCGCTGCCGCCCTTGACGCCGGGCGGCGCCAGCGCCGGCAGGAGCCGCGCCCGGCCGCCGGCAGGCAGCAAGCTGTTGATTTCGATGAAAAGTTCTTCCATCTTTTGATTGTCGGGAGCATAAATCATGGGCATGACGTAATCGGTGTAATTGCCCCATTCCCACCAGTACTGGCCCTTGCCCCAGGCTTCGCGTTTGCCGCGGAAGGTGAAGACGCCCAGTTTGATTTTCGGATTGATGGCAGCGATGTTTTCCGCGGTGGTCCGGATCACCCGGGTAACCGGGCGGGCGCGCCAGTCGTTGTATGCTTCCTGGTATTGGCCCATGACGTCATCCGGCCACTTTTCAATTTTCAAGCCGGTGTCCTGCTGGAATTTCTCCCTGCAATAATCGCAATAACAGGTTTCCGACCAGCGGATATAGTCGTAAAAAATATAATCCACCGGATATTTTTCAATGATTTCCCGGGCCTTGGCGATGGCGTAATCCGCCACTTCCGGGCGCGACCGGCACGGGTCCAGGCGAGGCGATTTGCGGAACGGTTTAGGCGGCTTGCCGACCAGGCCGCCGGGGACCACCCGCCAGTCTTCTTTCAGGGCCCGGGCGTATTCCGGCGAACCCTCATAAACGCTGAAGGCGGAAAACGACGGGCCGATTTTCAAGCCGTGTTTATGGGCGGTGTCCACCCACTTTTGCATCCAATCGGTGTCGTCCTCCCCGCGATGCGTTTCACCCGGCTGAACATTCCTGCCGTAAAGCTTGCTGGGATAATGGCCTTCCAGGTGGGTGAGGGCAACGCCGGTAAACCCGGCGCCGGCCAGCCTCGCGCAGATTATTTCCGGGTCGGGCAGGCTCCGCGCAAAGGTGAAGACCATGCGCTCCTCGTCCCGGACGGCGGGCATGGACACGGCATAGGCGCGAACCAATTCCGATTCCGCCAGGAGCAGCAACCGGATGGCCTTTGAAAATCCGCCGGCCGCCGCGGCGGCGGCCGCCATCTGCTGCAACTCATCAGCGCGGGACCGCATGTTTTGGCCTGCGCCGGCAAAGGCGCGGCCGCCGGTTTGTTTGACGTTTGTTTCGTATTCCTGCAGGAGTTTACGGTAAATATCCGGCGCGCTTTCCGGCAGCAGCGCCGTCGCCGCGTCGGCCAGAAACAGACGGTAATCCCCGTAAATATTCAGGTTGGCCATGTAACCGTAGCCGGTTTTGAATATGGCCGGCGAGTGGCGTTCTTCCTTGAGATTGAGCCAGTAACCGACGGTTTGCGCCTTGCCGGATGCGGGCTCGCTCAGCGGGGTGAACCAATTGTCGGGGATTTCCCTGGCGCGCAATATATTGCCGTCCGTATCCGTCCATTCCACGGCGCGCAGATTATCCGGGTTGTCCCGGACCGTTTTGCCGGCAACCGCGATATCCGCCGGCGCCAGCAGGTACTGCTGGACTTTTCTGCCGATGGCGCCCTGCAGGAATAATATGGCTTTACCGCCGGCTTGAATGAATTGATCAATTTTTTCGAAGGTGGTGGCCGGAATATTTTTCTCTTCCCATGGCAAAGGCGCAAAGAACAATATCAGTTTATAATCATCCGGGCTCAAATCCCGGATATTCAGAAAATGCACCGGAATAAAATCAACCTCCAGGCCGCTCCGTTCGATCTTCGGGACGACGCGATTGCGGATATCGTAGCCGGCGCTGCCGATCATGGCGATTTTGCTCCGCGCCGCGGTCATCCCGGTAATTTCCGGCCGCCATTCCGCCACTGCCGCCTTGGCCGGGTCGGTGATCACCAATCCCTTGCCCGCGAGGCACCACTTGACCGTGTTGAGCATGAGTTCCCGGTCAATGCCCTCCAGTTGCGAGGCCAGGCCGGTGGGATTGCCGCCGAACAGGCCGTTGAACACCACCCGGCCGGCGCCGACCATTCCGGCCGCCGCCACGATTTTTTCGCTGGCGATGTCGGCGAGCAGCGCCGTGCCGCCGTTTTGCTCGAACATGAAATGGTCGTTATACATGTGTGCGGCTTCCCGGCCGGCCTGGTAACCGGGCAGGTAATCAAAATCCGCGTTCAAGGCGTCGGGAACGACAATTTTGATCTGCGCGGTGGCGGCGCGTTCCACGCTGCCGGGCGCGACGATTTCCGGGAACAGGGGCAATTGGCCGAACGGCGAACGTTCCGCGCCGACGGTATCATGGCAGAATATAATCGCGCCGCCGCACTCCGCAACATAGGCGCGCAGGTTGTCGCGCCAGCGCGGGTCTTCGCGCTGGGCCAGCACCGGGGTATTGGGTATGATTACCGCCCGGAATCGCAGGAGGTTATCCATGGACATGCTGGAAAAATCATCCGCCGCAATGCCGGCATTTGTGAGGGTGTTGACGATGGCCATGTTGCCTACCGATTTACCGCCATCGGCGGCCGCGACGTAAATGCCGACCTCGGCGCTTGGAACGGCGCCTGCCGCCAGGATGGCGATCAGGCCGGCCGTTATCTGCTTGAATCCACGGTTATATTGCATGTTGTTTCCCTCGCAGTTGAATGGTTCTGACTTTAATCTTGTCTTTTGTCATCTTACCCGGAACATTACGCCCCCGGGCGTGTATTCGTAACAGCCCAGGTCCGCCCGGCCGTAAAACCGGTCAATCCGCGTACGGCCGTCGAGATCCACGGCATTATCCGTCCGCATCCAGTCCTGGTTAAGTCCTTCATTGATGCCGCGCGAATCGCGCGCCAGCCGGTAATTGCCGGCGCCGGCATCCACAAAGGCCGGCGCATTCGTAAAATTGGAATCGCCCACGGCCGGCAGCGGCGTCGTGCAGGAATAACTGATGACGCCCGTGATCTCCCCGACTGCGGTAACGCGGTAATTTTGATAACTCAAGGCGGTGTTTCCATAGATGATGCAGTTGGTGGCATAGCTCCCGCCATATAAAAAAACGCCGCCGGCATACTGTCCCGCGCTGTTGGCGGCGAGCGTGCAGTTGGCCAATACGCCCGTGCCCTGATCCAGGTAAACGCCGCCGCCGGTGCCGGCGCCGCCGCTGGCGTTATTTGCCACCAGCAGGCAGTTGCGCGCCAAGCCGCCACTGTCGCTGCGGAACATGATTCCACCGCCGCGCACTGTGGCATTGTTATTCGATATGATGCAATTATCAATGTAGCCTTCGTAATATATGAACACCCCGCCGCCGCGCTGGCTGGCGGTATTGCCGGCGATCAAGCTGTTGCGGATTGTGCCGCTCACCTGCAGCAGGAGTCCGCCGCCGTAAGCGGCTTCGTTGTCCGATATGACGGAGCCGTCCGCCAGCCCCGCGTTGATGATGGTAACGCCGCCGCCGTAAGCGGCGGCGCTGTTGGAGATGACCCGGCAGTTGCTGATCAGGCCGCCATCTCTCAAACATACTCCGCCGCCCCCGCGCGCCAAGGTGGCATTGGGGACAGCATTGCCGCACACCGTCGAATCCAGCACACTGCCTTTGTCATTGTAAATGAACATGCCGCCGCCATAGGAAGTATCCGCCGTCGCCTGACAGCCGGTGATGATGCAGTTGCGCGCCGTGCCGCCTTCCGAATGAATGTAAATCCCGGCGCCGCTGCCGGCGGTGTTGCCGTTGATGATGGAAAAGCCTTCCACCAGCGCATTGGAATGATTCAGATAAAAGCATTGCACGGCATTATCGCCGTTGATGATGGTGTTGGTCGGGTCCGGTGCGCCCTGGTTCCAACTCCGCAGGCGCAGGCCCTTGGCAATATTGATGGTGGCCGCCAGCGTATACGTGCCGTTGGAGACCAGGATGGTGTCGCCGTCGCCGGCGGCGCCGACGGCATTGCTGATCGTCGCAAAGGCGTTGGTCCAGTAATTTGATCCGGTGTGGGAACTGTCCGAGCCGGATTCGGCCACATGCCAGGTGGTCTGCGCCCGGGCGGGACAGGCCGCGATAAAAAAGAACCAAACCACTCCTGAAAGCCGGCGGATAATTTGCATGTTGATTCCTCCCATTAGTAGCGGATTTTCCGGCGTTACGGTCCGAACCATGTTCGGCTGCTCAAGCATTTATTCTGTGTCCGCGCTCATTTAAAACCAACTTCAGATTGTCAAACAGCACCGAGCCCGGATTGTCGCAGGACCAGCATACCGCCAGGACATCCGCCGCGCCGGCCGGCGCGGCGCCGGCAACCCGGATAAGCCGCCAGGCGGCATTGCCGTTCAAATCCGGCGAGTGAAATTCGGCGATAGTGTCATAATCGGCATTCTGGAACCGCAAGGCGATGCAACTTTTGCCGCCGGCGCATTGCGTGCGGATCATGCCCGAGAGTTCGTAAGTTTGACCCGGCTTGACAGGGATGCCGTGCGAGCGGGCGGTGCGCCAGGCGGCGCCGGCGGGGCAGACCCGGTACAGCCGGGCGCATGCGCCCCGGCCGCGGGTGGAAACGCGGTCCCAGAGATGCATGTCATCCGGGCAGGAAAGGTCATGCCACTCGCGCACCCAGCCGTCGGGGTGCAGATCGTGGTTGGAATCCAGATCGAATGACGGATTATACAGCAGGTTCGCTCCCCGCCGGGCGGCCGGAACCTGCGGCAGCTTGCCCTGGTTGAGCGAGAATAAAGTGTGGATAACATCGGCCGTGGCGCTGGCGGCCAAATTTGCGGCTGCAATTGTTTTTGAGGCCGCCGCCGCGCGCTGGCCGGCCTGGATCAGGCCCAGGATTTCCTCCGCCAGCCGGCGGGATGCGAGTGAAATGTCTCTTGCCAGCGTTTGGGCGGCGGCGCTGGCGGCCTCCGGAGTGTCGGCCAGAATCCGCGGCTGATAGCCGGGAATGGCAATGTGGCTATGGTCTTTGATCGCTTCCATGGCGTGGTGCAGCGCCATGTCGTTGTCAGGCACGCGCATGACATGGGGCGGCGGGGTACAATCCTGGAGGTAATGCAGGGCAACGCCCATGAACCGGATGGCGTCAAAATACTTTCCCCGGGTGAACGCCGTCTGCGACTTGTTCATGAATTTATGGACGGCGGCCTCGCAGAACCGGTTGTTTTCGAACATCTCCGTGGAATGCTCGTCCGGCAGGGGCAAGGCGGCGCCGGTGAAGGCGATGGCGGGGCCATGCCCGAAATATTCGCCCGCGCCGGTCAGGCTGTCATAATCACAGTAGTAAGGCACATTCAGGTCGCGGCGCTGGTCCGGCGTCCGCACCTGCCCGTCTGGGCGTCGGCTGCAGACGCCGTAATAGGCGGCGTTGTTGAAATCCGGCATGTTGCAATAAGCCTTGACCAGGCGCGCCGTTTCCGCGCCCAGAAACGCCAGGGCCGCCGGGGAGAGCGCGGCGGCCGCTGCGGCGGTGATGGATGAATGTTCCGGCCCGCCCCAGGCGAATGCGAGGGACGGCATGAAGAGCAACGCGGCGCACAGGAATATGAATCGCATCTGCATAAATGCTGCCACAAAATACAAAAATAACACAAAATATAAGCAACTAGTGTTTTCGTGGTCTGTGCCACGAAAACACGGCACATCTTGGCACGCCCGGGCCGCGGCGTGTAGTGCCGCTCATACGGACGGCTCACCATAGGTTCGCCCTCCATGGGAAAACATCGTCATGTAATTAATTTTGGAGGGCGAAGCTGTGCTTAGCCATTCCGGTTCATCCATGCAATTCATTAGTTTTGATTTTGCGCCCGGGCCGCGGCGTGTAGGGCCGCTCATACGGACGGCTCACCATAGGTTTGCCTTCCATGGGAAAACATCGTCATGTAATTAATTTTGGAGGGCGAAGCTGTGCTGAGCCATTCCGGTTCATCCATGCAATTCATTAGTTTTGATTTTGTGCCCGAGCCGCTATTTGCCTGCCGCATCACGCAGAATATTCTGCAAAATCAATGTGATGTTTGTTTCCTTTTTCTCCAACACCAAAGGAACGATCCGGCACAATGCCAGCCGGTAACATTGACCTTTCCCGTGCTGGTTGACGGACAGGAATACGCTTTCCGCCGGCTTGCCCTCCGCGTTGACCGCCTGCATCATGATCAAGGGCGCGGCGGATTCGGCCTGCAGGCCGAATGCGCCGCAATACCGCCAGGCGGACGGGTTATTGATATCGTAAGGCGGCGTGGTTTTTAACGCGAAGGATTCGGGCAGCCCCATGACCGCGGGCGATTTTTCCTTGACGGTCAATTGCCGGATGGGCATTTCATGCGGGGCGGCGATGCGGACGCCGGCGGCGTCTTTTAACGGGCCCGCGCCGCGAATCTGCATCCGAGCCCGGACGCCTCCGGGCGTTTTCATCCAGTAGGCGGCCAAGCCCGTGATCAGAAGCGTGCCGCCGTCAGCAACATAATCCGCGAGGATTTGGTATCCCGACTCGGTCAAAGCGCCGCTGCGATGCGCCAGGATTATACAATCGTAATGCCCCAGGCCGGTGGGGCGGGGCAGATATTCTTCGGGGATGGTTTCCGCCTGATGGCCCAGCGCCTGAATGGTTTCGGCCAGCATGGGCGCATCACTGTATTGCCCGTCCGCAACCACGATGCCGACGTTGGCGGCGGACAGATTGCATGCCATAACCGTAAAAATGATAAAGATGGGGGCAATATTTTTCATCACTCACAGCATACCATCCGCTTTACCGTGGCGCAAACTGTTATTGCATTCACCACCGCGCCGGCATTTTACCCCCGGGCATATTTACGCCGGCGAGGGTTTCCGCCGCCGCCTGTTCGGCGCCGCCGGGGGTGCATTCGAAGCGGGGCGGAACCGGGAAACCCGTTGACGGAAATACGAAAACAATCAAACTGCAAACAATCAGATCCCGGCCGTGTTATTCAGCCGCGATATCGCCGCCGGCGCGGGCAGCCCGTCTGCCGCCGGATGCCGGATTTTTCGGCAGGAAAGCCTGGCGCCGGAAAAAGGCGGGGCTGACGCCGCGCAATTCGCTGAACTGGCGGGTGAAATAATAGCGGTCGCAAAATCCGGTCGCTTCCGCGATCTGGGCGATGCTGAGGTCGGAAAAGTGCAGCAACAGGCAGGCGCGTTCGATCCGTTTGACCAGGCCGAAAGTATGCGGCGGCATCCCCAGCACACGGTGGAAATAGCGGCAGAAGGCGGTGGGATGCATGGCGACCTGCGCCGCCAGTTCGCGGTTGGGCAGCGACTGCCATTGCCGGCTTTCCCACCATTGCAGCAGCCTGTTCAGCCGCGCATCGGTTGACTCCGGCGGCAGCAGGCGGGGCGGCAGCGCGGACAGGGCGAACCAGCACAGGGTCATGGCCGTGGCGGAGCGCCGGGGGCGGTCTTCCGCGGGGGTGTCAACATGGGTGGTGGTGTAATCGCGCCGCATGGCCTTGACCAGCGCCGGCGGCGCGGGACAGCGGTAAACGCAGTTATGAATGCGTTCATAGGGCGTGCCCGCCGTGAAATGTGTGAAAAAGTGTTCCACCGGCCGGGTCAGTTCCCGAGCCAGCACGGTATTGGGAGCTACCACCGTGAAGTGGGCCGGCCCGAGATTGTGGCTGGCGGCGGCATCCGGCGCGCGCAGGCATGCGCCGGCGCGGTTATTCCAGTACAGGCGCCAGTAGGGAACCTTGACATTAGCCGCCGCCCACCAGCTTTGCAGGTTGGTCCGGCCGCAATACAGCAGGGTCAGGTGCGGCGTATAGGCGATGTTAATATGGCGGGGCATGGGTTGATAGCAAGCTCCGGCGTGCCTTCGGCCGTTTACACGCCATGCGCACATGATAACAGGCCGGCGGATGCATGCAAGTGAATCCGGGATGTTTTCCCGTTTGGGCTAATTTTCCACACAAAACAGTCAATTTTATTCATGGCGCGGCACGTACAGACATGATATAGTAGTAAAAAACTACTGGATTTATTCGTCATCCTGCGTGAAAAATACAAGGAGGATTGGCAATGAAGAAGATGCTGGGAGGCTATCTATTGCTGGCGGCGATGATCGCGATCCCATGCGCGGCGACGAATTACTATGTCGCGGCGGCCGGGTCGAACCCGCAGCCGCCCTGGACCAATTGGGCCATGGCGCATACCAACCTGATCGAAGTGGTGGCCCGCTGCCTGGATGGCGATACGGTGTA
>JAXGSX010000097.1:0-11874 GCA_040775225.1 Kiritimatiellia bacterium
CCGGCGGCGGGGCCGGCCGATCCGCGGCCCCCTGGATCGTTTCTGGCTGCGCCAGACCGTGCTGGCGCTGCTGTCGCTTTACGTTGCGGCCGGCGCGCTGGAATGGATGTTAGTCCAATCCAGGTTCAACGTGGAAAAGGCGCCGGTGATCTTTGAAACGACCGATAACGACGGCCAGAAGACGCGCAACGAGGGATATTCCGACCCGGAACTGCTCTGGAAATTCCACCCGGGCAAACGCTACGACCGCATGACGGTCAACCGCCTGGGATACCGCGATCGGGAGATTGATCCCGTCAAAGCGCCCGGGGCCATGCGCGTCATCTGCATGGGCGATTCCGTGACTTCCCAGGGCCACCCGCCCTACAGCCAGTTGCTGAACAATCTGCTGGCGGCGGCGCCGCCGACATCCAACCGATGGGAGGCTTTCAACATGGCGGTTTACGGATATTCATCGGCGCAGGGCTTGAAAGTCTTCAAAACTCAGGCCCGCCAATTGCAACCCGATATTGTCACCTTGTATTACGGCTGGAACGATCACTGGCTGGAAATGCAGACCGACCGCAACCGTATGGCGCTCAAGGTGCCGCGCTGGCAGGGCAGCCTGTACAACCTGCTGAAGCGCAAGCGCAGTTTCATGCTGCTTTACAACCTTTTCACCAAGGGCAACCACGGACTGCCGGTGCGGGATCAGCCGGGCTTCCGCGTCCCGCCGGAGGAATACACGGCCATTATGGCCGAGTTCGTGGATGCCATCCGGGCCGCCGGCGCCCGCCCCCTGCTGATTACCGCACCCCGCCGGGAGGCGGAGGCCAACCAGTACAAATTCCCGGAAGCCGCCGCCGGCATTGACTTCAACGCCGTGCATGACGAATATGTCAAGTTGACCCGGCAAGTGGCCGCGCGCACCGGCGCCGACCTGCTGGACCTGCAGGCCCTCGGCGCCGGGCCGGAATTCGACCGGTTTTTTTCCCGCGACGGCATCCATTTCCGGCAAGGAGGTTTGCAGCTAATTGCGGAAGCCGTTTACCATAAGATATGTTCCATGGCCAAAGCGCCGCAGTAATCGGCATGCACACTGGCGCCGGCCGCCGATCGGAAGACGCATGCATCAGAACCACACCGCATCCCCACGCCCGCCCGCCTGGCAACTTTTCACGCTGGTGGCGCTCTTGCTGACGGCCGGCATCGGCCTGGCGGCGTTCGCAGCGGTATGGATCATGGAATGGGCGCGCCTGGGCGGACCGATCGGGGAATACTTGGCCGAAAAAGGCGCGGATCGGGTGATGCGCCGATGCATCATGGCCGTCGGCCTGATTTTCCTGGGCATATTTTTGAAAATTGCCGGCTGGCGGGGCCGGCGCGACTGCGGCTTCGGCGCCAATCCCCTCTGGCTGCGGCAACTGGGCCGCGGCCTGCTGATCGGCGTGGCCACCCTCGGCGGCATGAGCCTGGCCGCCTGGCTGCTGGACTTCCGGATCATCACTCCGCCGGCGGACTGGGCCGTCATGCCCGCCAAAACAGTTTCTTTCCTGCTTTCCGGAATTACCGTCGGCCTGCTGGAGGAAATCATCTGCCGCGGGATTCTGTTCCGCATCAGCGCCCGCATCTGGCGGCCCTGGCCGGCGGCAGTGATTTCCAGCGCCATTTTTGCCTTGGCCCATTTCCTCAGTCCCGCCCCGGAGGCATTTGAAGCCGCATCCCCGGGCGCCGCCGCCTGGCAGGTTTACCTGGACACTTTCGCCAATATCCCGCGGACAGACGCATTCCTGCTGCGCTTCGTCAATCTGACGCTGCTGGGAATTGTTTTATGCGCTTTCCTGATGCGCACCGGTGCGTTATGGCAAAGCATCGGCGCCCATGCCGCCTGGGTATGGGTGATCAAGTTCCACCACTTTTTCACCGAGACCAACCGCGCCCGCCCGACTTCCATCTGGTTCGGCACGCTGGCGGATTTCACCGATTCCCTGCTGGCCGCCATAATGCTGCTGGCGGTGCTGCTGGCCGCCATCATCCGCCGGCGCGCGGTCGAGCCGCCGGTTGCATTCCGCCATCACGGCTGGGTCTGGCAGGCCGCCCCGGAGCAGGCTGACCGGCTGCGTGACTGGCTCACGCGCCATTGGCCCGCCGCCGGCGCGGCCGGGCCGCCGCCATTCACCCAAAACAGCGGCGGCGGACATGAATTGAAGCATTACCGCGGATGCCGCGTTACCTCTCTGGACGGGCTGGTAATCAAGGCCTATTGGCCGCGCCGCCGGTTATGGAATGGATGGCATCTCAGGTCCCGCGCCGGCCGGGCCCGCCGCGGCTTCGACCTGGCGCGCCTTTTAACCGCCGCCGGCATTCCCACCGCGCCGGCGCTGGGATGGTGCGCCGCCTGGCGCGGCGGAAAGCGCCGGGCGGAATACCTGGCGACCGCCGAACTGGCCGCGGAACCGCTGGCGCAACGCCTGGCCCGGCCGGAGCTGCCCCTTGCGGACCGCGCCGCGCTGATGGCGGACTACGGGCGCCTGGCCGCGGCGTTTCACCGCAACAAATATTCCAACCGCGACTTGAAATATGAAAACGTCATGGCGGGCGGCGACCCGATCCAGCGATGGGCGGTGGACCTGGACGGTGTGCGCCGGCATTGGCGGATTACCCGCCGGCGCGCCCGCCGCGATTTGTTCCGCGTAGGCGATTGTCTGGCCAGCCGCGGCTGGGCCGCACCCGCGGACACGGAAGCGTTTTTCGCCGGATACAATTCCGGCGTGCCGCCGCGGGTGCGGCGGCGCAATTTACCCGCCCGCCCCTGAAGCGCGGCGGAATCCCCAGCGCCAGGACCGTTCCAGCATGCCGGCGGGCGTCAAGCCGGCGGACGCTGCTGTCCGGCGGATGACTTTTGCTCCAGGGCCGCCAGGCGCTGTTCCAGCGTTGCCAGTTTGTCTTTCAAGTCCGGCAGGCGCATGGTCAGGGCGTGAATTTTCACCGTTTTCTCGTAAGGCTGGGCCGGGCTTCCCAAGACAAACGATTTCGGCGGAATGCTTTTGCTCACGCCGGACTGGGCGCCGATGATCACGTCTTCCCCGATGATCAAATGCCCGGCAATGCCCACCTGGCCCGCCAGAATCGCGCGATCGCCGATGGTGGTGCTGCCGGAAATCCCGACCTGCGCGACTATCACGGCATTATCGCCGATGATCACGTTGTGGGCTATCTGCACCAGGTTGTCAATCTTGACGCCGTCGCCGATGCGGGTCAGGCCGAACCGGGCGCGGTCAATGGTGGTATTGGCGCCGACTTCCACATCATTGCCGATGACCACGATTCCAATCTGGGGAATTTTGCGGCGGATGGCGCCTTCCTGCACATAGCCGAAACCGTCGCTGCCGATAACGACGCCGTTATGCAGGATGCAGCGGTCACCCAGCCGGCAATATTCGCGGATGGAAACATGGGGATACAGGCGGCAGTCAGCGCCGACGGCCGCGCCGTGGCCGATGTAGCACCCGGCATGAATCGCGGTGTTGTCGCCGATCCGCGCCCCGGCTTCCACCACGCAAAACGGGCCCAGGGCCACGTTGCGTCCCAGTTGCGCCTCCGGCGACACTACCGCCGCGGCATGCACGCCGGTCAACGGCGGCGGCGCGGGCGGCGCAAACCACTGAGCGGCGATGGCAAACGCCTGGTCGGGATTGCGGACGCGGATCAGCGCCGCGGAACAGGGCCGCGACCAATCCTCGGCGACGATGACCGCGCTGGCCTGCGTCGCGGCCGCGGCGGCGGCGTACTGGGGATTGGCCACAAAGCTCAGGTGGCCGGGCCGGGCCTCGCGAATCCCGGCCAGACCGGTGATCACCGCATGTCCATCGCCTTCCAGGCGCCCCGCCAGGCGCTCGGCGATTTCCGTTACGGTCAAAGACGCCGGCATATCATGGACCTTTCTTGTTCAGGATTTCCAGCACCGGCTCGGTGATGTCGAACCCCGGATCGGAATGCACCACCGTCTCCACCCCGTTCAGCGTTTTGCCGGACAGGTCCAGTACCAGCGTGTACCCCTGCTGCGCGGCATACTCGCGGATAACCTTGCGGATTTCCTTGACCAGTTCCTGCTGGGCATCGCGCATTTCCTCGCTGAACCGGCGCTTTTCCGTCCGGTCGAAATCCGCCACCGCCTCCTCGGCGCTGCGGGCGCGGGTGTAAGCCTCCTCGGCCTCGCGCTTTTTGCGCTCGCGTTCGCTTTCGCTCAAGGAGCGGTCGCGCGCCTCCTCCGCGGCGGTTTCCAGCGCGCGCTGCCTGGACTTGGCGTCCAGCACCAGCTGGTCGCGCTTGTTTTCCAGTTCCGCGGCGCGTTTTTTCAAATCCGCGTTAAACGACTGGGTGCGATGGTAATTGTCGAACAGTCGCTCCATGGAGACCGTCGCAACTTTCAATTCCGCCGCGCCGGCGTCCGGCGCCGGCGCGCCCGTTATGACGGCCGCCGCCACGGCCGCGAATGTACCGATCAAATATTGCCGCATGATTTTATTCCTCCCTTTTTTCAGAATCCATATCCCAGCCAGAAATTAAACCGGGCCGAAGTGCGCTCCACGTCGCCGCTGATCTCCAGGGGCCAGGCATAATCCACGCGGATGGGAAAACCCGGAACATCCAGGCGCAGGCCGATGCCGGCGTCGGAACAATAGGATGTGTCCATGTCGTAGGCATCCATCCAGACATTGCCCAGTTCGTAAAATACCGCCGCGCGCAGAATCTTGCGGGTAATCGGCACGGTGTATTCCACCGCCGCCAGGGCGGCGGTCTTGCCGCCGATCGGTTCGCCTTCCTCGTAAGGGCTGACATAACGGTATTTAAACCCGCGCAGGGTGCGCGCGCCGCCCAGGAAGAGGCGGTCGAAAATGCGCACATCGTCGTCCTTGCCGTATTCCTGGACTACGGCGGCCCAGCCGCGCAGGTTGAACACATGGCCGAACCAGAGCGGGTAATAGGCGGACACATCGGCTTCCAACCCGTACATATCCACATCGCCGGCCAGGGGGCCGCCGGTCAGACGGCTGGCGACCGTGGCGCGCACGCCGCGGGTAGGCACGAAGAAATTGTCGCGGGTATCGTGGATCAATGTCAGCTTGAGGGAACTGACCAGGCGGCTGCCTTCCTCGTCCTGAATGCGCTGGACGGCATTGGAAGAAACATCGTAAATGGTGATTTCCTCCAGGCCGTACCGCAGGTTCGCGCGCTGGAAAAATCCCTTCAACGGCTTGCCCAGGGTGATGGCTCCGCCCAGGCGCCGTTCGTTGTAATAATCGCTCAGATTCTTGCGGACGGTGCGGTAAACTTCGCCGCCCAGCGTCAGTTTGCGCCCCAGGAACCAGGGTTCCGTCAGCGACATCAGGTATTCTTCGGTTTCGTTGCCGACCTGCGCGCGCAACCGCAATTTCTGGCCGGCGCCGGTGAAAGTCGGCCAGCCGAAAAGATCGAAATTGCCCTGGGAAACCTCGACAAACCCGATGATCTCGTCAATGCTGGAATAGCCGGCGCCCAGCATGAACTGGCCGGTGCGCGTTTCCTCGACTTCGAACACCAGGTCGTCGCGGAAAGGCTCGCCCGTTTCGCGCGGATAGCTGCTGACATTGGAAAAGAAACCCATGTTGCGCAGAATGCGCTCGCTTTGCCGCACCTTGACCATATTGTAAAGTTCGCCCGGGTAGACCGCCAATTCCCGGCGGATGACATGATCTTTCGTGCGGGTATTGCCGCGTATGTCCACGTAACGGATATTGACCACATCGCCCTCGTGAAACTGGAAATCCAGATCCACCACCGGTTCCGAGGCCCGGGGACGCAGGCGGGGACGGACGCCGGCGCGCATATAGCCGCGGTTCCAGTAGTAATCGCGGAGGGTTTCCGCCGTGCGGTTGATGGCGCCCATCCCGGCGATATCGCCCGGGCGCAACTTGACCAGCGCCTGTAGTTCATCTGCAGTAAAACGGGTATGCCCCCGCAAATTGATTTCGCCCAAACGGTACTGGGGGCCTTCGGTGATATTGTAAACCGCCTCCAGCTTGCGCGGCCGGAAATATTCAACCGCGGGCGGACTGATCTCCGCGTCGAGATAGCCCCGGTCCAGGTAAAGCGCGCGCAGGGCGTCGCGGTCGGCGTCGAGTTCATCGGGATTGTACACGCCGCGCTTGGTGAAAAACGAAAAAATATGCCAGAGTCGCGGCCGGACCACGGCTTCCAGTTGCTCCGGCGGCACGGAAGCCGGAGAAACGGCCTCCCGCCGGCTCAGTCCGGCCTTGAACCTTTCGCCGAAACCGGGCGGCTGGTAGGTATTGCCGGTGAATTTCACCCGCCGCAGCGATGCGCGGCCGCCTTCTTTCACGCGGTAAATCACCCTTGCGAACCCGGTTGCCGGCTCGGTGATAATTTCCCAGCTCACCTTGACCTCGGGATAAAACCGGCGGTGGTATTCCTCCCGGACCTTGCGGGAACGCATGCTCAGGATGGCGTCGTCCACGGCGTCGCCCGGCTCCAATTCAAGCCACTTGCGGATATGGCGCTCGCCCATCTCCGCGGCGCCTTCCACTGTCACGGGTTTTTCCAGGCGCGGCTTGACGGCCACGCGGTAAACCAGGTCGAAATCCTCTCCCGCGGCCACCAGTTCGCTGTCAACGAACGAAAACCGCCCGGTTCCCATCAGGTTTTTCACGTCCCGGGAAATCCGGCGCTGGTCCACCGCGTCCCCCGGCCGGACCTGGGTGGCCGCCAGGACAAAATCCCGGTCGTTGAAATGCACATCCACGGCTTCCACCCGGATATCCCGGATCACCGCGGCCGGCAGCGCCAGGACTGAAAGCAGCAGCGCGGCCAGTGCCGGCGGCAGCGGATGAATTTTAAAAAACATGGTTCTGTCCCTTTATACCTGTCCATCCGCCCCGGCCGGCGCGGTGTTTTCGTTGTAAGCGGCGCCCCGGGCCAGGCTCTCGAAGCGCATGATTTCATCCCGGAACACCAGTTCCACTTCGCCGGTCGGCCCGTTGCGCTGCTTGGCGATGTCCACAATCGCCTTGTTGCTCGTGCCGGCGGCGGTTTCCTGGTCGTCATTATACTTGGAAGGCCGGCGCAGCAGGCAAACCACATCGGCATCCTGCTCAATGGAACCCGAATCGCGCAAATCCGCCAGTCGCGGCTCGCCGCGATCACGGGCTTCGGGAGAGCGGTTCAACTGGCTGAGCACGAGCACGGGCGCCTTCAACTCCTTGGCCATGTTTTTGATCGAGCCGGAGATGTGGGCGACTTCCAACTGGCGTCCGTCGCGGCGGTGATCGTGAGAATTGAGCAACTGGAGGTAATCTATCACGAACAAGGCAATGTCGTATTTGCGTTTCAGCCGTCGGGCGCGGGCGCGCAATTCCAGGATGTCCAGGCCGCCGGTGTCGTCCAGGTAAATAGGGGCTTTTTTCAGCACATCCGCCGCCTGCATCAGCAGACCGTGATTGGCGGGCGTCAGGTAACCGGAGGAGATGCGGTGCGCCGGAATGCGCGCATGGCTGCCCAGCATGCGGATGATCAACTGCTCCCGCGACATTTCCAGGCTGAAAATGGCGACCGGGTGCGGCTGGTGGTCGGTCGCCCCGAGAGCGACATTTTCCACGATATTCATGGCCAGCGAAGTTTTGCCCATGGACGGCCGGGCTGCCAGAACGATCATTTCGCCTTTATGCAGGCCCGAGAGTTTTTCATCGAGGTCGGGATACCCGGTGGGAATGCCGGTGATGCCCTTCTTCATGTCGAGGATGTGGTTGATCGCCTCGACGGACTCGTCCACTGCGCGCGGCCAGTGCAGCATGGCATCGTGGCGCTCTTCGGAAATATCGAAAAAATCCTGTTCCACCTTGGCCAGCACGGTGTCGGCGCTCTCCTCCGAGGTGTAGCAGGTGTTTTCCGAGGCGCGGGAGCAGTCCACGATGCGGCGCAGCAGGTGGTGCTGGCGCACGATGTCCACGTAATATTCAGCGTGCGCGGCGGTGGGTGTGGCGTCCAGCAGCTGGTTCAGGAAAGTGACGCCCCCGACTTCCTCCAGCCGGCCGGCGGCATTCAGGCGCTCGCCGAGCGTCAGCACGTCAATCGGCCGGCCATCGCGGGACATTTCCAGCATGGTCTCGAAAATCGCCTGGTGCGGCGGGAGGTAGAAAGATTCAGGCGCCAGTTGCTTTTCCACGCAGAAGTCGAGCACTTTCTGCCAATCCAGCAGGATTGATCCCAGCACGCCGCGCTCGGCATCGCCGCTGAAGAGCGGCCGGCGCCCGGCGGCGGAGGTTTTGGCGATTGGAGCGGTGGCAACCGGCATGACGCCCTCCCCGTATCGGCCGGCGCGGACGGCCCGCGCCAACGCCGTATTATCCCTGGCTGCGGCCGGCGCGGCCACGCTCAGCGCGGCAGCGCCTCATCCACAACCCACACCTTGACCGACGCCTCAACTTCCTGGTGCAAACGGATTTTAACGCTGTAAACACCCAGTTCGCGTATCGGTTCCGCCAGCAGGATGCGGCGGCGTTCGATTTCGTGGCCCTGGGATTTCAAAGCATCCATGATATCCGACACCGTGACCGAGCCGAAAATTTTTTCGCCTTCGCCCACCTTGACGGTAATCGTGCAGGAGACCTGTTCCAGCGATTCGGCTTTGGCGCGCGCCGCGGCCAACTCGCGCGACTGGCGATCCTCGCGCTCCTTACGGTTTTTTTCCAGGCGCCGCAGCGCGGCCTTGTCCACCGGCACTGCCAGCTTGCGGGGAATCAAATAATTCCGGGCATAGCCTTCGCTGACCTTGACGATGTTCCCTTCCAGGCCCAACCCGTCCACATCCGACATTAAAATCAATTCGCGCGACATAGCATAATCCCCCTGGCCGTTATTACATCACCAAGCCCACGGTGCGCGCGCGGCGGATGGCGCGTTTCAACTGGCGCTGCTGCTTGGTCGAGTTGCCGGAAATGCGGCACGGAATCATTTTGCCGTGTTCCGTCATGAACTTGCGCAGCAGTTCATGGTCCTTGTAATCCACATGGGTAATGCCCTGCAGATAACGCGAGCGTTTCTCCTCGGCAAAAAAGCCGAAAGTGTTGCGCGGCTTGCGCGGTGTGCGTTTTGCTCTTTTCAATCTGACCTCCTTTTAACATTGTCGGACATGCGCCGGCGGTAATCGCGAATTAGTTTCAGGCGGACGCGCCGGTCCCGGAATCGGGAGTTTCCGCCGGCGGCGCGCGGCGCACGGCCGCCTGGAAAATCTGCACCCGGATCAAATCCTCGTTCATCCGGTAGCGCTTGCGCAGCGTGTCAACCTGCAGCGGATCGAGTTCAAACGCCGCCAGGACATAGATGCCCGCATCCTTTTTATGCATGGGCCGGGCGAAGGAGCTGCGCCCCATGCGGGTGACGGCGCCAACCTTGCCGCCCAACCTTGTAATTTCCGCGCCGGCCTTGTTGATCTTGTCGTCCAACTGATCATCCGCCACCGGATGAAATATGAACATGCCTTCGTACTTTTTCACCAGCCTACCTCCTTGAATTAAATCTGCCGGGCATTATATTCATTCATGGCCGCCGCTGCGCCGCTGTCCAAAACCATGCAAACCGCCTCGCCCGCCATCGCCACCATCCGCGCCACGGCCGGCCGCACCGCCGCCGGAAAGGGCGTCAGCACATATTCGACCAGACTGCCGGGACCTTCAGCGCGCCCCACGCCCAGGCGGATGCGCGTAAAATCCGAACTGCCGATGGCTTCCCGCACCGACCGCAGCCCCCGATGCCCGGCGTCGCCGCCGCCGGCGCGCACGCGGATGCGGCCCAGCGGCAAATCAACGTCATCCAGCACCACCACGAGGTTGGACGCCTGGATGCCGGCCTGCCGCATGACGGCGCGCACCACCGTGCCGCTGCTGTTCATGTAGGACAGGGGCTGGACCAGCCAAACCGGTCGCTCGTTCCTGGCGCTTCTGGCCAGCAGGGCGCGCCAGCGCCAACTGCGGCGCAGGCGGCATTCCCAGATACCGGCCAGATGGTCCACCACCGCAAAACCTACATTATGCGGCGTGCCGGCATACCGCCGGCCGGGATTTCCCAACCCCACTACCAATTGAATATTCATGCCGCTCCGGCGGTCCGGCTGGCCGGCCGTCCGCGGCGGCCATGGCCAAGCGAATTTCACGGCAATTATTTCTTCTCCTTCTTATCCTTTTTCTCCGGTTCCTTGCCTTCCTTCGCGGCCGGCTTGGCATCCCTGGCCGGCTCCTTGCCGTCCTTGGCCGCCTTCCCTTCCGCCGCGCCTTCGGCCGGGGCCGCGCCCTCGGCCGGGGCCGCGCCTTCCGCCGCTTCCTCGGCTTCAGCAGGCTTGGCTTCCTCTTCCGCCGCCGGCATGTGGACGGAGGCCACGGCGATATGGCCGGGCGTTAATACCGTCTGGCTGGGCAGCGTTTTCAAGTCGCGGACAAACAAACTTTCATCGAGATTCAGGCTGCTGACGTCCAGGGGCAGTTCCTGGATGATGTCCGCGGGCAGACATTCCACCTGGACGGTGCGCAGCAACTGCTCCAGGATGCCGCCCTGCTGGGTGACGCCCAACGGCTCGCCGACCAGCCGGATGGCCACGTCAATCCGCAATTTGCGGGTCATGGAAATTTCCAGCAAGTCCACGTGGAGCATATGGTCGTGAATGCTGTCGCGCTGCACGTCCTTCAGCAAAACTTTCAGGGCGTCGGCGCCGTCGAGTTGCATGTCCAGCACCAGGTTCTGGCCGCCGTGCCGCCGCACCATCAATTCAAAAGCATGGCGGTTGAATTTAACCGGCTGCGATTTGCCGTGGGCGTCATAGACCACCGCCGGCAGCCAGCCGGCGCGGCGCAGGCGGTGAACCGCGCTCGAACCAAGTTCGGGGCGCCGTTCGGCTTCAAGTCTGATTACTTCCATTTCCTTGGCCATACGGGTATCCTTTCCTAGCTAAATGTGAAACAGCGACGACACCGACTGGTTGCTGTGAATGCGGCGGATGGCTTCCGCCAGCAGGTCGGCCACCGTTAAAACGGTGATTTTTATTTTATCAGTGGACTGCCGCAGCGGAACGCTGTCCGTCACCACGAATTCCTTGATGGCGCAGCCCGCCAGGCGTTCGAAAGCCAACGGCACAAATACCGGGTGGGTTACGGCGGCATACACTTCCACCGCGCCATGCCGCCGCAGCAGCGCCGCCGCGGCGCTCAAGGTGCCGCCGGTGGTGATCAAATCGTCCACGAGCACGGCGGTTTTCCCTTCCACATCGCCAACCAGGTTGAATGCTTCCACTTCCGAAGGACTGGTGCGCTGCTTGGCCACGATGGCCAGCCCGGAATGCAGCATGCGGGAATAGCTGTAGGCCATCTTCATACCGCCCGGATCGGGCGAAACCACCACCAGGTTGTCAAGATTTTTATCGCGCAGGTACTTCACCAGCACCGGGGAAGCGTACAGGTGATCCACCGGGATGTCGAAAAATCCCTGGATTTGCTGGGCATGGAAATCCATGGCCAGCAGGCGGTTCGTGCCGGCGGCGGTCAGCAGGTTGGCCACCAGCTTGGCGGAAATCGGCACGCGGGGCTGATCCTTGCGGTCCTGGCGGCCATAGCCGTAAAAGGGCATCACGGCGGTGATGCGGGCGGCCGAGGCGCGGCGCATGGCGTCAATGACGATCAGCAGCTCCATGATGTTTTCATTCGCCGGGTGGCAGGTTGGCTGAATGATAAAAACATCCTTGCCGCGGATATTTTCGGCGATCTTGACGGAAATCTCGCCGTCCGGAAACCGCACGATCTTGATGTCGCCCAGCGGAATGCCCAGGTTGCGGGCGATGCCTTCGGCCAAACG
>JAXGSX010000098.1:0-11865 GCA_040775225.1 Kiritimatiellia bacterium
AACTGCCAGGCGCGGCCGATGGCATCCTGGATTTTCAAATCCACCTTCGGCCCGTAAAACGCGCCCCCGCCTTCGTCCCGCTGGTAATCCACCGGCAATTCCCGCAAGGCCTGCTCCAGCGCCGCCGTGGCCTGCGCCCAGTTTTCCGGCGCGCCGACGGCCTTGGCCGGCCGGGTGGCCAGGTAGGCGGAAATTTCGGTGAAGCCGAAGGCGCGCAGGATGCGCATGGCAAAGTCCACGGTGCGCTTGATTTCCGCCGCCATCTGGCCGGGCGTGCAGAAGATATGCGCGTCATCCTGCGTGAAACCCCGCACCCGCAGCAGGCCGTGCAACACCCCGGCCTTCTCGTAGCGGTACACCGTTCCCAATTCGGCCCAACGCAGGGGCAACTCGCGGTAGGAACGTTTGGCGGACTTGTACACCTGGATGTGGAACGGGCAATTCATGGGCTTGAGATAATAGGCGGCATTGTCAATTTCCATCGCCGCGTACATGCTTTCGCGGTAGAAATCCAGATGCCCGGAAGTTTCCCACAGGTTGGCCCGGCCGATATGCGGCGTGTAGAGCAGTTCGTAACCGCCGCGCAAATGCGCCTGCCGCCAGAAATCCTCGATCAATACGCGGATGCGCGCGCCGCGCGGATGCCAATGAATGAGGCCCGGGCCGACCAGTTCCTGCGCGCTGAACAAATCCAGTTCCCGGCCGAGTTTGCGGTGATCGCGCTGCTTGGCCTCTTCCAGACGTTGCAGGATGGCCTGGAGGGCGGCGGCATCCGCGGCGGCCGTGCCGTACACCCGCTGGAGCATGGGATTGGTTTCCAACCCGCGGTAATAGGAACCGGCCACCGTCAGCAGCTTGAAGGCCTGGATCTGCCCGGAACGATCCACGTGGGGGCCGCGGCAAAGATCGTAGAAATCGCCGCAACGGTAGAAGGTGATGTTTTCTCCCGCCGGTATGTCCGCCAACCGTTCCAGCTTGTAAGGCTGGTCCCGCAGCATTTCCCCGGCCTGCGCGCGGGAAACTTCCAGCCGTTCAAACGGCAGGTCCGCGGCAATGATCCGGGCCATTTCCGCCTCGATCGCCGGGAAATCCTCGGGCGTCAGCCGGCGCTCCAGGTCGAAATCGTAATAAAAACCATCATCCGTGGCCGGGCCGATATCCAGGCGGACTTTGCCGAACAACCGGCACACCGCCGCCGCCATTATATGCGCCGCGCTATGGCGCATTTTTTCCAGTTCCAAAATATGCCCCTCCCCGACTTGTGCCGCTATTGCCGGCTTTTTTATTTACTGGCCTTTAAATCTAGCTTTTTTTCCCGGCCTTGTCAATCTCCGGCGCGCCCCCGCGCGCGCCCCCGCGCCCCACCGGCCGGCAGGTCTGTATCTTTGCTCTTTATTTTCCGCAACCTTGTGTTATGATCGGTCAAACCATGGGAAGTAGCGCCCTTTTGCGCCGGAGAGCTTGATATGCGATGCCCGAAATGCGGCCACCTGAATGACAAGGTCATAGATAGCCGCGCGGCGCGGGATGGCGTGTCCATCCGGCGCCGCCGCACCTGCCTGCAATGCGGGCACCGGTTCACCACTTACGAGGAAATCATCAAGGCCAGCCTGCGCGTGTTGAAACGGGATGGCCGCTCGGAAGAGTTTGACCGGCAAAAACTGCTGAGCGGCATCGCGCGCGCCTGCCAGAAACGCTCGGTGACCATGGAACAGATGGAAGAAATGGTGAATTCCATCATCAACGAACTGGACAGCGAATATGACCGCGATGTGCCCAGCACGGCCATCGGCGAAAAAGTCATGGAGCGCCTGGAAAACCTCGATGAAGTGGCCTATGTCCGTTTCGCCTCGGTTTACCGCCAGTTCAAGGATGTCAATCAATTCCTCACCGAAATCAGGGGATTAATAAACCGCGAATGATCTGGAATTGCACCAAACAAGCTCCCGCCAATCCGCTGGTAAAACATATTCAGGCCGAATTGGCGGCCGCTGGAATCGCGGCGGCTGACGGCGCCGCGCCGGGCGCCGGCACAGCGCGCCGGCAGGCGGCAGCGGAGGCGGTGGCAGCGTATCTGCGGCAGGAAGGCCGCACCGCCGTCGCCACGGAACACCTGCTGCTGCTGACAGCCCGCGCCTTGTGGGCGGTGGGCGAGGAACATGCCGCACGCCGCCTGGTGCATGCCGGAGGGCAGCCGCTGGGTTTTTCCCGGCATTATGCCGATGCCGCCTGCGCCGCCGGGATAACCGCGGACGACTGGGCGCCGTTTTTCGCTTCGCGGGCCGTGCGGCCGGCAGAGTTTCCCAGCCTGGGCGGCGGAACATTGTGGATTCTGGACATGGCCAGGCTGCTGCCCGGGCAAACCGCCGGGCTGGAACTGGCCGCCCTGCGCGCCATGCAAGCCGCGCTGACGCGTTTGGCGCATGTCTGGGACGGCGCCCGCGGAAACGGATTGCTGGGGTTGAGCCGCCTGCGCCAGGCTGCCGGCTTGATCCTGGACGCGCCGCCCGCCTCACGCAAAGCGCGGCGGCTGGCGGCGGAACTGGCCCGGCATTGCTGGGCCTGCCTGGAAATTCTGAAAACCCGCCGCGGCTGGACGCACCAGCCGGGGCTGATCAGCCTGGATTTACATTAGCGCGCAAGCTTATGCATGACGGCGTGTCAAATATGCCGGCCGTACGTACCGCCGGCCGGCGGTCATTCCTCAAAGCCGCCCTGGCGGCGGCCGCCTGGGCAGGTATGCGCCGGCTGGCGCCGGCCTGTCCGCCCGCGCCGCCGCCGGCCGGTTCCGCCGCTCTGCTGCCGGGCGTGGAAGTTTTTCCCCGGCATGCCTGGACCTGGTTTGATCCGCGCCCGGCGCTGATGCGGCCGGCCGGCATTTATACGCGCCTCACCGTGCACCATGCCGGCAACGGCGTCAACACCCATACCGGCTGGGATGAAGCCATTTTCGACCTCAACGGCATCCTGGAGGCGCACCTGCAAAACCGTTTCGGCGACATCGCTTATCACTTCATCATTGATTATGCCGGCCGCATCTGGGCCGGCCGGCCGTTGTGCTATATGGGCGCGCATGTTTCCGGGTTCAATGAAAACAATCTCGGCATCATGCTGCTGGGAAATTTCGAAGAACAACGTCCCGCGCCGTCTCAGGTCCAAGCGCTCTGCGCTTTGATCATGGCCGCGCAAAACACCTGGCGCATTCCCGCCGCCGAAGTTTACGGCCACCGGGATTTGGGGCGCAGTTTATGCCCCGGCGCCAAGCTTTACCCGCTGCTGCCATACTGTAAAACCTCATGATTTCGATGAAAAACACCAACTCCATCCCGGCTTTGCCCGCGGCCGCCGCGCCGGTCCCCGCCGCTCCCCGCCGCTGCCGCGGCGCCAACGCCCGGTTTGATTCCATCGAAGCGGTGCTAAAAGACATCCGGAACGGCGCAATGGTGGTGATCGTGGATGACGAATGCCGGGAAAACGAAGGCGATCTCGTCATGGCGGCCGCCAGGACCACCGCGCGCGCCATCAATTTCATGGCCACCCATGGCCGCGGCCTGATCTGCGCCGCCCTTACGGGCGAACGCCTGGCCAGACTGCAGCTCCAGCGGATGTCTTCCATCCACCAGCCCGACAGCATGCGCACCGCCTTCATGGAATCCGTGGATGCCCGCCAGGGCGTGTCTACCGGCATCAGCGCCTATGACCGCGCGCGCACGATCAAGGCGCTGGTGGACGAAAAGACCGCGCCGGACGACCTGGTCAGCCCCGGCCATGTTTTTCCGCTCGAAGCCCGCGCAGGCGGCGTGCTCCACCGCGCCGGCCATACCGAGGCTTCCGTTGATCTCGCGCGCCTGGCCGGGCTCCCGCCCGCCGGGGTAATCTGTGAAATCATGCGCCCGGACGGACGCATGGCCCGGCTGCCGGACCTCCAGGCATTCGCCCGGCGCCACCGCCTAAAAATCACTTCCGTGGCCGACCTGATCGCTTACCGGCGCCGGCGCGAAAAACTCGTGGAATGCGTCCATTCGGTCACGCTGCCTACGGATTACGGGGTTTTCCAGCTTAAGTTCTACCGCTCGCTGACCAACGCGGAAACTCATCTGGCATTGGTAATGGGCGAGCCGGCGCGCCGGCAATCCGCCCTGGTGCGCGTGCACAGCGAATGCCTGACCGGAGATGTTTTCGGCTCGCTGCGCTGCGATTGCGGGCAGCAGCTCCATGCCGCCATGCGCCAGATCGCCGCGGAAAAGCATGGCGTCATACTGTATATGCGCCAGGAAGGCCGGGGGATCGGCCTGGAGAAAAAAATCCATGCCTATGCCCTCCAGGAAGCCGGCCTGGACACGGTGGAAGCCAACCAACGCCTGGGTTTTGCCGCCGACCTGCGCGATTACGGGTTCGGCGCGCAGATTCTTTCGGATTTAGGCTTGCAAAACATCCGCCTGATGACCAATAATCCCCGCAAAGTCATCGGCCTGGAAGGTTACGGCATCCGGATCGTCGAACGCATTCCGATCGTCCTGCCGGCCAACAGTTTCAACCGCAGGTATCTGAACACGAAACGCCGGAAAATGGGACATTGGTTGTAGGCGGACAATCATCACAGGAGACAAATCAGATGCAACTCAAGGAAATCAGCGCCGAACTGACTGCCCGGCAATTGCGCTTCGGCATCGTCATCAGCCGGTTCAACGACATGTTCACCACCCAGCTCCTGCGCGGCGCGCTGGACTGCCTGCGGCGGCATGGCGCCGCGGATGACGCCATCACCGTTGTCTGGGTGCCGGGAGCGTTTGAAATTCCCCTGCCCCTTCAGAAACTGGCCGCCAGCGGGCAGTACGACGCCTTGATGGCCATGGGCATGGTAATTCAGGGCGCCACGCCCCATGCCGGACTCATCGGCAGCCAGGTGACCCGCGCGCTGACCCAGATCGCGCTCAAGGAAAACACACCGGTGGTGGACGGCATCGTCGTGGCCGACACGCTGGATCAGGCCATCGAACGCTCCGGCAGCAAGGCCGGCAACCGGGGCTGGAACGCCGCCCTGTCCGCCATTGAAATGGCGGGACTTTGCCGCCGGTTGGACGGCAAATGATCCGGCAACCACCCCACGGAACACTATCCAGGGCTGAGGAATTCTTATGGCGACCCGTCATGCCGCGCGCGCTTGGGCCATGCAGGTGCTTTTTTCCCTGGATTTCAATCCGCTGACGCCGGACCAGGCGTTGGCCCTGTTCTGGAAAAATCAGCCGGCGGACGAAAAATCGCAGCGCTTCACGGGCGAATTGGTCCGCGGTGTGACGGCTAATCGCGCCCAACTGGATGAAGTTATACGGAAACATGCCGCCAATTGGGATTTGCAGCGGATCAACGCCGTTGATCGAAACATTCTGCGGGTAGCCCTGTTCGAAATGCATCACCGGCCGGACATTCCTCCCATCGTTTCCATCAATGAAGCGGTGGACCTCGCCAAGCGTTTCAGCGGCGACGAATCGGGCAAATTCGTCAACGGCATCCTCGACCAGGCGCGGCTCGGTATGGCGGCGGCGGCAACATGACCGCGGAGGGCTGACCGATGAACAATTCCCGCGCCGCTTCCCGGACAGCGCCGCATGCCTGCTGGATGCAGCGCGCGCTGGCGCTGGCGCGGCGCGGCGAAGGGCTCACCCGGCCAAACCCGCCCGTCGGCGCCCTGGTGGTTAACCGCGGCCGGTTGGTCGGAGCAGGCTGGCACAGGCGCGCCGGCGCGCCGCACGCGGAAGCGCTGGCCTTGTCCGATGCCGGCGCCCCGGCCCGCGGCGGCACACTGTACGTAACCCTGGAACCCTGCTGCACCAGGGGACGCACACCGCCCTGCACCCGGGCCATCATTGCCGCCGGCGTCAAGACAGTGGTCGCCGCCATCCGCGACCCCAACCCGCGGCATCGGGGCCAGGGCTTTAAAATACTCCGCCAGGCGGGCATCGAGGTGATCGAAGGCGTAGGCCGCGCAGAAGCCCGGGAATTGATCGCGCCCTTCGCCAAGTGGGTTGGCCGGGGCCGACCTTACCTGACCCTGAAACTGGCCATGACGCTGGACGGCAAAATCGCCGATCGCCGCGGACAATCCAAGTGGATCACGAGTCCGGCCGCCCGGCGCGAAGTCCAGGCATTGCGCCGGCGCGCGGATGCCATCCTGGTGGGCGCCGGCACGGTGCGCGCGGACAACCCAAGCCTGCTGCCCCGGCCCGCCCTTGGCCGCCGGCCCTGGCGCGTGGTAGTTGACAGCCGCGGCACGCTGGCCGGCCGTTACCAAATCCTGCAGCCGCCGGACGCCGCCCGGACGATCATGGCCACCACCCGGCATTGCCCTGAGAAAACCCGCGCCGGCTGGCAGGCGGCCGGCGCGCAGGTCTGGACGCTGCCGGCCGCCGGCGGCCGGGTATCCCTGCCGGCTTTGTTACGCCGGCTTGGCGCCATGGGATTACTCCACGTGGTTTGCGAAGGCGGCGGCGAGTTGGCCGCCGCCCTGATCCGCGCCCGCCTGGCGGATGAATACCGGTTTTTCGTCGCGCCGCGCATCCTCGGCGGCAAAACCGCTCCCGGCGCCGCGGGCGGCCCGGGCTGGCTGCTGCCATCCGCCCCGGAACTGGCATTCGCCGACTGCCGGCTGGTCGGCCGGGACCTGATGATCAAGGCTCTGCCGGCATGATTCATTTCCGCTAAACCGGAAAACCGGAAAATTAACAGTGGACTTATTTCGCGTTTTCTGATATAAGACCGCAACTTTTTCAGCCATACCAGCAGGAACGGAATGACAGGCATGGAACAATTCAAAGATAAAATCGTCCTCGTGACCGGCGCCGCGCGCGGGCTGGGGCGGGCGATTGCGGAAAAATTCGCCGCCCAGGGCGCAAATGTAGCAGTCTGCGACTTGAACCGCGAATGGCTGGCCGACACGGAAAAAGCCATTGCCGGCCTAGGCCGCCAGGCCCTGGCGCTGGCAGCGGATGTCAGCAATCCGGAACATGTGCAAGCGGCGCTGGAGGCGGTAATTAAGCAATTCGGGCGGCTCGACGTCATGGTCAACAACGCCGGCATCACCAAGGATGGGTTCCTGGTGCGCATGTCGGAAGCCGATTGGGATGCGGTCATCAATATCAATCTCAAGGGCACATTCCTTTTCACGAAGCAGGCGGCCAAGGTCATGATGAAGCAGAAATCCGGCGCCATCGTGAACGTGGCTTCCATCATCGGGCTGATCGGCAATGCGGGCCAGGCCAATTACGGCGCTTCCAAGGCGGGCGTGATTGCCCTGACCAAATCCGCCGCCAGGGAACTGGCGTCGCGCAATATCCGGGTCAACGCCGTCGCGCCCGGGTTCATTGAAACCAGGATGACGGAAGTGCTGCCGGAGGAAATCCGGCAGAAAATGCTGGCAGCCATTCCTATGGGCAGGTTTGGCAAGCCGGAAGATGTCGCGAACGTGGTGCTGTTCCTGGCCGGCCAGGACGCGGCCTATATGACGGGCCAGGTCCTGACCATCAGCGGCGGCATGGTAATGTAACACAACAAACAGGAGGATCGCATGGCTTTAGAGGATAAAGTACGGGATATCATCGTGGAAAACCTGGGAGTCAACGCCGAACAGGTAACTCCGGAAGCTTCATTTGTGGAAGACCTCGGCGCCGATTCGCTGGACACCGTCGAATTGGTCATGGCGTTTGAAGAAGAATTCGGGGCCGAAATTCCCGATGAAGACGCCGAGAAACTGACCACGGTCGGCGCGGTGATCAATTATCTCAAGGAAAAAGGCCTGGGCGAATAATCCGACCAGCCAGCAAGGCCGGGAATGGCGGTCGCCCTTCCCGGCTTTTTTTTAACATGGGATGGTTGTTATGCGGAAAGTAGTTGTCACCGGTCTCGGCGTGGTCAGCCCGCTCGGCAGTCAGCTGGATGTCTTCTGGAAACGCAGCCTGAATGGCGTCTCCGGCATCCGCCGGGTGCAGCAGTTCGACTGTTCGCCTTATCCGTCGCAAATCGGCGGCGAGGTCATTGAATTCAACGCGGACGAGTTCCTTTCAAAAAAGGACCAGCGCCGCAGTGACCGTTACAGCCATTTCGCCATCGCCGCCGCTAAAATGGCGGTAACGGATTCCGGCCTGGATTGGGCCAGGGAAGACCCGACGCGCGGCGGCGTCATCGTCGGCTCCGGCATCGGCGGGTTGCAGACGCTGCAAACCCAGCATGCCATTCTGCGCGACAAGGGCCCGTCCCGCTGCAGCCCCTTCATGATTCCGCAGATGATCAGCAACATGGCGGCCGGCCTGATTGCCATCGAACACCAGCTCAAAGGCCCGAATTTCGCCGTGGTCACCGCCTGCGCCACCGCCGCCCACGCCGTGGGCTGCGCCATGCAGAACATCAAGCTCGGCGAGGCCGAGATCATGCTGGCCGGCGGCGCCGATGCCTGCCTCTGCGACCTGGGCTACGCCGGATTCTGCGCCTTGCGCGCCCTCAGCACCCGTAACGATGCCCCGGAACAGGCCAGCCGCCCGTTTGACGCCGACCGCGATGGGTTTGTCATGGCCGAGGGCGCCGGGATCGTCGTGCTGGAGGAACTGGAACACGCCCGGCGCCGCGGCGCCAGGATTTACTGCGAATTGGCCGGCTACGGCGCCACTTGCGACGCTTTCCATGAAACCGCTCCGGAAGAAAGCGGCGATGGCGGCGCCCGCGCCATGCGCCTGGCCATCCAAAGCGCCGGCGCCGGCCCCGAAGATGTGGATTACATCAACGCCCACGGCACCAGCACCAAGCTCAACGATGCCTGCGAAACCCGCGCCATCAAGTCCGCCCTGGGCGAGCATGCCCGCCGCGTGATGATCAGCTCCACCAAGTCCATGACCGGCCACCTGCTGGGCGCCGCCGGCGGCGTGGAAGCCGCGATTTGCGCGCTGGCGATCCAGCACCAGGCCGTGCCGCCAACCATCAATTACACCACGCCCGATCCGGAATGCGACCTGGATTACGTGCCCAACACCGCGCGTGAAAACCAGCGCCTGCGCTTCATCTTGAGCAATTCGCTCGGATTCGGCGGACATAACGCCACACTCGCCTTCCGCGCAATCTGATATCCGTCCGCGGCCTGTCCTGCCCCCGGCCTGTGCATGCGGGACCCTGGCCGCGCATGATACCCTGCCGCCCCGCGCCGCCAGGCGCTTAAAATTCGGGTGGTAAAATCCCGCGGGATAAAATACACTAGGCGGCGTAATCGGAAGCGCGCGCCGGCCGGAACCGTGCCGCGCGGGGCGAACCTGATGTGAAAGGAATGCATCCGGGTGGGTCTGAACAGAAAAGAAAAACTGGAAAAGTATTTCCTGGACTTGATCCATGACCGCCGGCAAGGCCGTGGCGCTGAAGCCATGCGCTCCGCCCTGCGGCAATTATCCCGGGTTTACGGCGGGATCATCGCCGTCTGGAATTTTCTCTACGAAAAGGGCATCTTCCGCCATCATACCCTGGGATGCCAGGTCGTCAGCATCGGCAACCTGACGGTCGGCGGCACGGGAAAAACGCCGATCGTGGAAATTTTCGCCCGCGCCCTCCAGCAGGAGGGCCGGCGGGTCGCCATCCTCAGCCGCGGCTATAAAAAAGTCGAACACAGCTTCTGGAAGAAGAATCTCGACAAACTCACCGGCCGGGAACGGCGCCGGCCGCCGCGGGTGGTGTCCGACGGCAAATCGCTGCTGCTGGACGCCGCGCGCAGCGGCGATGAGCCTTACATGCTGGCGTCCAACCTGCCGGAAGTGGCGGTGGTGGTTGACAAGGACCGCGTCAAGAGCGGACGTTATGCCATTGACAAGCTCAAATGCGACACCCTCGTGCTGGACGACGGATTCCAATACCGCGCGCTCAAGCATCGCGTGGAAATCGTGCTGGTGGATTCCACCAACCCGTTCAGCAACGGCCATATCCTGCCGCGCGGCCTGCTGCGCGAGCCGGCGAAAAACATCCGCCGCGCGGATTTCATCTTCATCACCAAGTCGCCGGACCCCGAGCAAACGGAATTGAAAGCCCGGCTGCGGCTGCTCAACCCGCGGGCGGAAATATCCGTCTGCGCCCATCACCCGCTTTACCTGCAAAACGTTTATACCGGCGAACGTCTGCCGCTGGACTGGCTGAATGCGCGCCGGCTGGCCACCGTCTCCGGCATCGCCATCCCGGAGGGCTTTGAAAACGAAATCCGGCGGCAGGGCGGCCAGCTGGTTTACTGCAAACGCTTCGCCGACCATCACCGCTATACCCAGCAGGAAATCATTGACTTGATCAACAAGGCGCGCCGGCGCGGCGCCGGCGCCATCATCACCACCGAAAAGGACGCCGTGCGTCTGCCCAAAATCCAGCGGGTGGATGTGCCGCTGTATTTCCTGCGGGTAGAAATCAAGCTGCTGAGCGGCGCCGAGGATTTTCATGCATGCATCTCGCGCATCTGTTTCCGCTGAAACAACCGGGCCGGCCGGCGCGGAAACTGTGTTGATTGTCGGCGTCAACTGGCTGGGCGACAGCATTATGGCCATGCCGGCGTTGCAAAGCTTCCATCGCCGCCGGCCGCGCGCGCGGGTGGTCATGGTTGTCCGCCCGCACCTGGCGCCGCTGTGGCAAATGCACCCGGCCGTCGCCGAGGTATGGCCCTGCTCCGGCGCCCTGCCCGCACTCCGGCAACTGGTCAGGGCCCTCCGCCGCGAACGCCCGGCCGCAGCTTATATCTGGCCGCGTTCGTTCCGCGCCGCCCTGGCGCCCTGGCTGGCCGGCATCCCGCGGCGCTATGGCTTGCCCGGCCATTGCCGCGATTGGATGCTGACGGACGTCATTCCGCCGCCGGCGGATGAACGCCGGCACCAGGCTTTCGAATACCTGAACCTGATGGGCGATGCCGCCGCGGCAATCGAGCCGCCGATGTTGCGGCCGCCGGCCGGCCGGCAACAGCAATGGCGGGCGCAACTGCAGGCGGCCGGCGCCGCCGAGTGGGTGGCGCTCCTGCCCGGCGCGGCCTTCGGGCCGGCCAAGCGCTGGCCGGCGGAACGGTTTGCCGCCGCCGGCCGGCGCCTGCAGCGGGAATTGTCCGCCGGTGTGGCAGTGCTGGGCGCCGCGGCGGAACGGGAGTTGTGCCGGAGCGTGGCGGATCAAATCGGCGGCGCCGCGATCAGCCTGGCCGGACAAACTTCGTTGATGGACCTCGCCGCCATCCTGTCCGTCTGCCGGCTGGCCGTGACCAACGACAGCGGCGGTATGCACCTGGCCACGGCCATGCATACCCCGGTGGTGGCCGTCTTCGGCATCACCAATCCGGATCAGACCGGGCCGCTCGGCCCGCGCGCCTGCGTGCTGCAGAACAGTTCCTTCCGCGCCCGCGATTTCAAGGACCAGATCCATCAGGCCGCCGCGGCGCTTGCCGCCATCACGCCCAACCAGGCCGTCGCCGCCGCATTGCGCCTGCTGGCCGGCTGATCCATTCATTGCGGTGTCATGCCAGCCGGACAAGTGCTCCGCGAAACGACCTTAAATGACCCTAACACATTCCAAGCTGACAGCCTTGGTGGATGTTGTCATTTGCATCCGCCGCCAAAAGATATAAGTTTTCAGCGCGCCACATTCTGCCGTGGCCTGTCCCGGTTCAGGTTCGCCGGCGGAACCGGCGTTGGCAGACATATTTTCACTTTCGCATGGGCAAAGGGCTTGGTGCATCCTGAATCCGTGATGAGGTCAGTATGCCGCAGATGCGCGGCGCGAAGGATGAAGCTGTATAAATATATCCCGCTGTTGCGGGACAAGCCGCAAATTTATCCCGCAAAGCGGGATCCTTCGCAACAAAGCAGATGCGGCATA
>JAXGSX010000099.1:0-11701 GCA_040775225.1 Kiritimatiellia bacterium
CGCATTCGTAGCGGAGCATGCAATCAAAACCTTCTGCCTCCCGCCAACATTCCTGCGAGCAATAGCGTCCATGCGGGCCGCGCCCTCTCTCAACGATCTTGCCGCAGTATTTGCACATTTTCATAAAATTTCTTTAATCAGCATGTATCTGCTAACCTTCTGCACATTTGGCAAATTATGGGCAAAAAAAAAGACGCGGCCCGGCATGTCGCCGAACCGCGTCATTATTGACGCAAATAGGATTTTAAGGGGTCTGTTTCTTAGTCAGAATTTGGCAAATTATATCGGCTTGCGTGGGTATTTGGTTACGCGAAAGCCGGCATTATTGTTTCCATCGGCATCGCCTAAGTCTGCCATGTCAAATTTCTGGATGTTGCCGGTATTTTCTATTTCTTCTTTGTCTGCCTGTTCATCTGTTTTCGGGCGTTCGGAAAGATTCAACTTATGGCGCATTGACAATCCTAAGATATATTGCTCAATGTCGGGTTGCTGTTCAACGGCATTCTCGTAGATTTGTCGGCATCGTTCATCTGTATATATTTTATGGCCTTTTCCTTTTCGCCGAAACAATTTTGCAATGCGTGGCCACGATAGGCGCTTGCCTTTGTCATCTAACTGTAACCGCAAATTAATGATTTGACGCTCATCTGGATCGAGTGCGCGCAATGCGTCACCGATAGGGCCGTCGGGCATGTTACCGGGCGAAAATAAAAGATTGTCGCGGCGGATGCCGGCTGCCGCTTGCGTTATCAATTCATGATCTCCCTTTTTAAAAATCTTATCAATGGTTGACTGTATTGCAGCATTTTCAGCTTTGAGTTTAATAATTACCGGATC
Organism: Kiritimatiellia bacterium; assembly: GCA_040775225.1. Taxonomy (GTDB): domain Bacteria; phylum Verrucomicrobiota; class Kiritimatiellia; order JAAZAB01; family JAAZAB01; genus JAXGPF01. The sequence continues at coordinate 838 of JAXGSX010000099.1, forward strand.
AATATTCCTGACATGCTCATATATGCTTTTTAGGTGTGGATTATGAAGGTTGGCTTTGTCATATTCTGCTAATGAAACACGATTGTCATTTTTGATTAAATCATCAAGTTCATTTTGTTCTAATGGGATAAACTCAGCCTTGGCCGGGAATTCAACATTATTAATTATTACAGTCGCGGTAATCATAAGTTTATTTTCCTTGTTGCAGGAAAATATTTTAATTTCACAATCATCACAATCATCAGCTACAAAAAGATTGCTTTGATTTCTATTAAAACCATTTTGAACAGCAACCTTTAATCTCCAATTTGCGTTAAGTTCAAAAAGCAACGTATAATAACAAATCAACTCGCCCTCTTTATTACTGGGTTCACAAGTTGTCTCTTTCGTGGCGCGAACGAAGCTAGTTATGTTATTATCAACAAACAGCTTTATAGTTTCCATTACTTCCTCCATACAGGATTGCCCGCCGGCGCCGGGTATGGCCGGACGCCGGCAGGACTTCCGCCGGGGATCAGCCGGCGGCATTATATTTCACTTCCGTTTTTTTCGCGCGGCCTGCATTTTCTTCTGCTGCGCCGGCGTGATAATGCGCTTTGACTTCTTGCCGCCTTTCACGCCTATTATTCGCATATACTCGCGGACTTGCTCCGGTATTTTATTCATGAATAAACCTCCGTATTAACTTGTAAAAGTTAATATCATAACCGGGCTATGTAGTCAAGCATTATTTCGCCAGCTCCCGCAATTCTTCCCGGATGGCCTTCCACGTCTTGGAGTTCATCTTGTCGAGCATTTCCAGCACCTGGGCGCGGATGTCAACGGCTGGCGCCGGCAATGCGGCCGGGGCGGTGGATGTATGCCCGTTGCTGATTCTGTCCGCCAGTCCGCCGATCATGGCGGCGTCAACATGTTGGTAGCCTTCCAGCATATTGTCGCTTGAATGACCGGTTATGCGCTTTACGATTTCGCCCGATATGCCGGCGGTCAATGCCTGGGTAACGAAAAAATGCCGCAAGCTGTGGGCACCGTAAAAAGCAATGGCGCGTTTAATGCCCGGCAAATTATCTCGGGGCGTTAAGCCGGCGCGTTCAAATGTCTTTTGGATACGCTTTGAAATTGCGCTGCTGTCGCGTTCGTAGTCGGGCACAAGTTCCGGGAATACGTGCGCGCCGGTTATCATGTCGCGGCGTTTTTGGAGTAGGTCGGCCAGTGCCGGCATTATTGGAATAAATACCGGCTTGCCAGTCCGGGCGGTTTTGACCGGGTATATGGTAATAACCTTGCGGTTAAAGTCAATCGCATCCCAGCGCAACATGACCCCATCAACCAAGCGCTGGCCAGTCCAGCCAAGCAGAAAAAGCAAGTCGTGGTGGTCGGCATCTGGCGCGGCTTTAAGCAGATTTTCAAACTGTTCTGCCGTAATGGTTTTGTGCCGGTGATTTAAGCTTTGGCGTTTTAATTGCTTCCTGGCAATATTCTTTTTCTCCCATGGACTATATTTATATTCGCCGCGTATCTCATCATCCAAGCAACGCCAGACCAGACGCAAAAAGCCAATATGCTGATTGAACGTGCTGGCCGTCACCTTATCCGCCGTCAAGCGTTGTGCGTAAGCGCTGGCGGTGGCGTTGTCAACATCCCGCATTAACTTTTTTTTGGGATATACGGCGTTTATCCATACAGAAAAACGTTTCCAGATGCTGGCATATCGGTATATCATTGCATCTGATGAATCCGGGCGATTGGTAGCTTTTTCAAAAATGCTCCAGGCATCGGCAACGGCAAGCGGTGGGTTGTCTTTATCGCGCGCGGTTTGTTGTGCGGTTTGTTTTTCGATCTCGGCATCCGCCAGTTTTGATTTAACCATTGCCAGGGCGCTAACGCGGTCGGTGGCCATAAGCGGGGCCATGATCTTCTTGCGCTCTTCCTCCGCCGCCGCCTTGTCGCCCGTTCCTAAACTTTGCTTGACAGTCTTGCCTTCAATTCGATACTGTAACCACCAAGTGGCGCCGCGCTGGTATAAGTAGCCGGTTCGGTGTTTCATGACTGTGCCTTTCGTTGCTTGTTTGTTCTGTATGCTGTTTATTAAAGCACACAATTTGCCACAGTCAAGCAAAATAATCAACAAAATCAATAGTTTTCAGCGGATTCCTAATCCGCAGGTCGCGGGTTCGAACCCCGCCCGGGGTACCAGCCCGCCAGGCCGGCATGCTGCGCAGAATAAAGCGCGGCGTCCGATCACCGTGCCGGCGGCGGATCAAGTTCCAAAGCGGCCCGGGTCATTGCAAAATAATTGGCGTCCGGCACGTATTCCGGCACGCTGTTGCCCGTGCCCAGGGCGTACCCGCGGGGCGCGGATTCCAGCATGCGCCGGGCCCGATCATAAACATCCCGCGGATCAGAACGCGTTACGAAATCAACATCCAGTCCGCCCAGCACGGCAATCCGCCCGCCCCACCGCCGGTACGCCTCCTCAACGGGACAAATTGCATCTTCGTAGGAATGTTTGCCGTCGTATTTCAAATCGTTTATGATCGAGTCCATCAAGCATTCCAACTGCCCGCAGGAATGCAACACGGCGGGGCGGCCGGCGTCGTGGGCGGCTGCCACAATGCGGCGATGCCATGGAAAAACATACTTGCGCATGTCGGCCGGGGGCAGCAACGGCTGGGTTTTGAAACCCCAGTCATCATTCACCATGGCCACACCCACGCTCCGGTAACCGAAGGCTTTACGGTAAAAAGCCAGCAGCGTTTCACCAACGCGTTCGCACACATCTCCGACCAATCCCGGATCGTCCGCGAGCAGGAAGCATAAATTATCGTATCCCAGCAGGCCGATCAGATTTTCCAGCATTCCGTCGGGGGTATAAACGATCAACTTCATCCCCTGCGGCAAATCATCTTCCAAATCGCGCAGGATTGTGAAATCGGCGGCCGCCATGTCGGGCCAGGCGAATTTATCAAAACTGGCGCGGTCGGCGATAACTGCACCCTCGTTCAGAGAAACCGTTTCCGCGTGTGCGCGTTGCTTGCGCGCGAAATGAAAAATCCAGCCGCCGGCGAACATAGCATAGTCGTACCCGGCGGCGGCGTAGGCGTTGATCAAATTGCGCGCCCGCGCCCTGATGCTGGTTTCCGGCTGGTAGCGGCTGCCCAGCAATGCGCGATGGAGGCGGTCATTCAGGAAAAATTCGAATAAAACCGGGCGATCCACGGGTTCCCGGCGGAGCACCCTCAACAAATTATTGAAACAAGGCTCGCGTTGTGCCATTTTTGATGCTCCCATGTTATGCATGAGTTTACAGCCCGTCAGCTTTGCTCTGGCGGGGGCCAAGTGACAAGATTGCGCAAAACTGGTTTCATCCACAGCCGGCAAACATGCATGGGACAGAGTATGTAAATCCTTGAGATAAATGTCAAGGCTTGCCGGCTGCCCAGACTTTGCTTGACGTTGCCGCATTGAATGCGATATGTTTTTCCAATTGATCGCCGGGCGGCGGTCAACCGCAACAACCATTATCCGAACCGAACGCCAAAAAAGGAGTTTACACCGCATGAAATCCAGGCAGAAACTGAAATTCATCATCGTCGGGCTGGGCAACCGCGGCCGGGATTCATTCGCCCGATCCCTTCTGGGATTTCCAAACCGCGGACTGCCGGAGTTCCCGGAACGCGCAGAAATCACGGCATTTGTGGATATCAACACCGCGCGCGCCCAGGTGGCCAACGACGTGCTGGGCGTCAATATCCCGGTCTTTTCTTCCGTAGACGCCGCCATGGAACAGGTACAGGCGGACTGGGCGGTGGTCACCACCGCCGACTACACCCACGCCGATGTTTGCGAAGCGGCGCTGGACCATAAAGTCAATGTGGTGGTGGACAAGCCGCTGGCCACCAGCGTCTGGGAATGCGAACGAATCATCGCCTCCGCCCGGCGCAACAATTGCCAGGTCATTGTCGGACATAACCTGCGCTATAACGAATACATGCTGGCCATGGCGAAGCTGGTGCGCGGCGGCGCCATCGGCCGGGTGCTGCACGTCGAGGCGGCGGAAATCCTCGACCTGGATCATGGCGGATCGTATTTTAACCGCTGGCACTCGGAATTCACCAAGTCGGCCGGCCTGATGAATCACAAGTGCTGCCATCAACTGGATATTATCAACTGGGTGCTGAACGACGCGCCGGTGGGCGTCAGCGCCATCGGCGCCCGGGACTACTACGTTCCCCGCCCCGATTTGCCCCCGCACGGTCCGCGCTGCAGCGCCTGCGCCCTCGGCCGGCAATGCCCGCATTATTGCAACATTGACAACGATTATCCCGGCGGCCGCCCGGAAGACCGCCGGCGCCTGCGGCGGATGTATGTGGATGTGGAGAAGGAAGACGGCTATATCCGCGATGCCTGTGTATTCAGCGACCGCAACACCATCAATGACCATGAAACGCTCAATATCCGCTATGCCAACGGCACACTGGCCTCGTTCAACCTGTTGACCTTCGCGCCGCGCGAATATAATTACTTTTACTTCACCGGCACCAAGGGCCGGATGGAATACGGCGTCGCATTCACCCCCAAGGCCGGCCAGACCGGCAAGCAGGGCATGGCGGAGATGGGCTACTTTGAGGAAGTGGGTAAACCGTTCATCCGCATCCTGAAACACGACCGCACGGTGGAAAATATCGCCGTGGACCGCAAGCATGCCGAGTTCGGACACGGCGGCGCGGACGTAAAATTAATCGCCACCCTGTTGAACCTGCCGATTGAAAACGTTGATCCAATCCAGTTGGCCACGCCGGAACAGGCGCGCAACGCCGTCGCCATTGCGGACATGGCCGCCCGCTCCATCGCCGGCGGCGGACGTTACGTGGACATTAAAGAAACCGGCCATGACTTCCCGCCCGCTCCGCCGGCACGGCAGGAGTGATGGAATTTGGAGAGAAACACGGAACGGCGCGCAAGGGCCCTTCGGCAAAGCTCAGGACAGGCCTGAACGCACTACCATAAAAATTTGCTTTGCGACCAGGTAGGGCGGCCAGTCCCTTGGCCGCCGCACTGTAGCGCCGAACTGCTTGCCCTGCGTAGCTTTAGCGTAGCAGGGCGTTCGGCATCCGGATTGCGCCACACCGTGGCGCTACTACAGATGCGCCACATCATGCTTCCCCGTGCCACAAACGTTGCGGATCAACCAGCCGGCCGGCATGGAAAAACACGCCTTCCGCCGCCAGCAAGGCGCGCTTGCGGCGCAGGGCGGCGCCGGTGCGGCAACCCTGGAATCCGCCCAACCGTCCGCCGGCGGCGACCACCCTGTGGCAAGGCACTGTCGGAGCAAATGGATTGCGGCGCAAGGCCTGCCCCACGGCGCGGGGCGCGGCGCAACCTACGGCGGCTGCCAGAGCGCCGTAAGTTATGACACGTCCGGCGGGCACCTGCAACAACGCCGCATATACCCGCGCCTGGAAGTCGGAAACGGGCGCCGCCGCACAGGATTGACAAACAGGTTTTTTCATCTATTATGCCTGATAACTGTTTTCACTATAAAATCACGTCACGGATTCAGGATTATGTTAACAAACAAGGGCGATGGTGTCACGGTTGTTTTGGGCGTCATTGGCGCCGACTGCCATGTCATCGGCAACAAAATCCTGGAACACTCCTTCCGCGAAGCGGGATTCCGCGTAGTCAACCTGGGGGTCATGGTTTCACAGGAGGAATTCATTGCCGCAGCCATTGAGACCAATGCCCGCGCCATTATTGTTTCTTCGCTATACGGCCATGGCGAAATTGATTGCCGCGGTTTCCGCGCCAAATGCATTGAAGCCGGGCTGGGCGGAATACTTCTCTATGTCGGCGGCAACCTCGTGGTAGGCAAGAGCGATTTCCGGGAAGTCGAACTGAAATTCCGCAACATGGGGTTTAACCGAGTATTCCCGCCTAACACGCTCCCGGAAAACGGCATAGCTGCCTTGAAGCAAGATTTAATCAACGGGTAAACCAGCCATGCCCAGATACCTCCTGGCGGATATCGGCAGCACTTTCACCAAGCTCTGCGCCGTGGACACTGATGCCGGTGCCATCATTGCGCAGGCAACCGCGCCAACAACGGTTGCCGAGGATGTGAACCTGGGATTCGAGGCTGCCCGGCGCAGGCTTAATCCGCCCATCGGCGCCGCAACCGCCACCCTGGCCTGCAGCAGCGCCGCCGGGGGATTGCGGATTGCGGCGGTAGGACTGGTGCCGCAATTGACCATGGCCGCCGCCCGCCAGGCAGCACTTGGGGCGGGCGGCAAAGTAATTCATACCTGCGCCTTCGAGTTGACGGAATCCGACACGGCCGATCTGCGCCGCCGCCAGCCGGACATGATCCTGCTTTCCGGCGGCACGGATGGCGGAGACCGGGCGCATATAGCGCATAATGCCCGGATGCTTCAAAAACACCTGCCGCAAATCCCGGTCATTGTTGCCGGCAATCGCGCCGCCTACGACGAACTGCGTGAAATTTTCAGCGCGCGCGCAGGTTCTGATCAGTCCGGCGCTATCTTCACCGATAATGTTCTGCCCGAGGTAAATCGCATGCATCTCGAGCCGGCGCGGAACTGCATCCGCGATTTGTTTTTACGCAGGATCGTACATGCCCGCGGCCTGGACCGCCTCCAAGCCGCCGCCCGCATCCTGATGCCGACGCCGGAAGCCGTGATGCGCGCGATGCGGCTGCTGGCGGAAGGGATATCGGCTTCGCAGCCGGGCATGGGCGAATTGCTGGCGCTGGACATGGGCGGCGCCACCACGGATGTTTATTCCTGCGCCCGCGGCGATCCTGAAGCGCCTCAGACCGTGGTGAAAGGGCTGCCGGAACCGTTCGTCAAACGCACGGTAGAAGCCGACATCGGCCTGCGGCATACGATCGGATTCCTGGCCGAACAGATAGATATCCCGGCCCTGGCCGCCGAGGCGGATTTGCCGCTCCCGGAATTGCGCGCCTGGATCGAAAATATTCAGCGCCAACCCGACCGCCTGCCAGCAACTCCCCCGGAGATGGCCGCTGACACGGCGCTGGCCCGCGCCGGCTGCCGCATTGCCGCCGGCCGGCATGCGGGCCGGCTGGAAGAAACCTATACGCCGGCGGGACGGGTATATCTCCAGGAAGGCAAGGATCTCGGCAGCGTGCCGTTAATCATCGGCACCGGCGGACCGCTGGTAAACACTCCCGCGCCGGGCCACCTGCTTTCGGCAGCGCGCCGGGCGCCCGGCATGTCTGAGTTGCTGCCGCGCGCCCCGGCATATTACGTGGATCGCCGTTACATCTTATGGGCCATGGGACTGCTGGCGGAGACTGATGCCAGCGCGGCGCTGGCCATCATGCGGAAGAATCTTGAACCAGTAAGCAGCCTTTGAAAAGGCGCTTGAGGATACACATATGGATATCAAAAATCGCAAAATGCAAATGGATGATTTCATGCGCGAGCGCGCGGCAGTGCTGGAAACATGGCCGACCGGCGCCGAGGTGCAAAACCTGGACGAAGGATTCGCCTGGCAATCAGCCATACCGTCCGCCAAACGGTTCAGCGCGGCCCTGGGCGCCGCCGCGGCGTTGCGCGCCACACTGGTGCAACCGCGCGCCGGGGTCTGCCTGCTGAAGAACCATATTCAACTGCTGAAGCGGCTGCAGGATGAAGGCGGGGCCGATCTGCTGCCGACCACGATTGACAGCTATACCCGCCAGAACCGCTATGCCGAAGCCAAACGCGGCATTGATGAAAGCATGACCGGCGATCGTTCGCTGCTGAACGGGTTCCCGGCCGTGAACTACGGCGCCCGCATCTGCCGGGAAGTCACCGGGGCGCTCGACCGCCCGGTCCAGGTCCGACATGGAACGCCCGACGCGCGGCTGCTGGCGGAAATCGCCCTGGCCGGCGGCTTTACGGCGTTTGAGGGAGGCGGCATATCCTACAACATCCCCTACGCCAAAAATGTGCCGTTGGCCCGTTCACTTGCCGCGTGGCAATACGTGGACCGGCTGGCAGGACTTTATGCGGAAAACGGCGCCATTATTAACCGGGAACCCTTCGGCCCGCTCACCGGCACCATGGTTCCGCCGTCCATCTCCAACACCATCGCCATTATCGAAAGCCTGCTGGCCGCCGAACAGGGAGTGATGGACATCACGGTGGGCTACGGCCAATGCGGCAATCTGCACCAGGATATCGCCGCAATCAACGCTCTGCGCCGGCAATGCCGGCAATACCTCGACGATGCCGGTTTTCCCAACACGTCGCTTTCAACCGTATTCCATCAATGGATGGGCGGATTCCCGGTGGATGAAGCCCAATCCTTCGGCGTAATCGCCTGGGGCGCCGCCGCCGCCGCCCTGTCCGGCGCCACCAAGGTCATCAGCAAATCTCCGCATGAAGCGCTGGGGGTGCCATCCGCCGAAGCCAACATCCAGGGAGTTAAAGCCACCCGCCAGATACTGAACATGCTGCGCGGACAGCAGCCGGTGGTATCGGACATTGTGCGCGAAGAGGAAGCCGTCATCGCGCGCGAAACGTCCGCTTTGATGGAAAACACCCTGCGCCTGGGCGAAGGCGACCTGGCGCAGGGGGTGCTGCGAGCTTTCCAGGCCGGGGTGCTGGATATTCCTTTTGCCCCCAGCCGCGAAGCCCGCGGCGCGGTGGTGCCGGTGCGCGACCTGCATGGCGCCGTGCGCTTCTTTGACTTCGGAAAACTCCCATTTGACGATGAGATCAAAAATTTCCACCGTCGCGCGGTGGAAAAACGCGCGCAGGCTGAAGGACGCTCAATTTCCTTCCAGATGGTCACCGACGATATTTACGCCGTCAGCAAAGGGCGGCTGGTCGGCGCGCCGCGCTGAATCTGCCAAATTTCAAAACTAAATTTTGAAAGTTTTGATTGTTCAGTTTCATGGGAGCCGGATAAAATAATCTCACAAAGACACTAAGTCACGAAGGAAGAGCAGGTTGCGGCGCTGAAGGAAAACATGCCGTTGTGCGGCAGTTCCGTTAAACGGAACAACTTTAATGTTTTCCGGTTTGTTCTTTCTTGGCGGCTTGGTGGCATTGGCTTGCCCGCCCTAGTCTTGACGAAGGCAGGTGAGAGAATAATCCGGTTTCCGTATTCAGGTTAAATAATCTGCGCCAATCTGCGTAATATGCGGATCAAAATAATCCGCGGATGAAACCGAACAATGAGACGCACAGGTGAGTCAGTTTCAAAAGTCTCGGACGACGTGGAAGTCGTCCCTCCAAAATGCAAAATCACCCCATTTTTGGAGGGTCGGGTTTCACCCCGACCTTTTTGTCAGGACTTTTGAAATTGGCTCAGGTATCAGGAGAAAAAATGGCAAAAATCAAAGATGTAATCTGCGCGCCCGGTCTGACCGGATTTTATTTCGACGATCAAAAGGCCATTAAAGCCGGCGCCGCCGCCGATGGCGGATTTTACCGGGGCGCGGCGGTGACACAAGGTTTTAACGCCATCCGCCAGGCCGGCGAAAGCATTGCCGTCTTGCTGCTGCTGGATGATGGGCAGTTTGCCCATGGCGATTGCGCCGCCGTGCAGTATTCCGGCGCGGGCGGGCGCGACCCGGTTTTCCTGGCCCATGATTACATCCCGATCATTGAAAGCGCAATAGCCCCCAGACTGCGCGGCCGCACGCTTGATGCCTTCCGCCCGCTGGCCGAAGAATTTGACCGCCTGGAATACGGCGGACGACCGCTGCACACCGCGCTGCGTTACGGCCTGACACAAGCGATTCTGGACGCCGTAGCCAAGGCCCAGCATCGCCTGCCCTGCGAGGTTATAGCGGCGGAATACCATACCGTCATGGCTGACCGTCCAGTGCCGATCTTCACCCAGTCGGGCGATGAACGCCATGCCAATGCCGACAAAATGATCATCAAGCAAGCCGATGTGCTTCCGCACGGATTGATCAATAACGTGCCGGACAAACTGGGCGCGGACGGCGGTAAGCTTCTGGATTACGTGGCATGGCTGCACAACCGGATCGAGCAATATCGGCCGCATCCGGATTATCATCCCGCGCTGCACATTGACGTTTACGGCACCATTGGGCTGATTTTCGGCAATGACACCGGTAAAATGGCGGAATATATAGCGCGCCTGGGACGCGCCGCGGCGCCATTCCAATTGCGGATCGAAGGACCGATGGATACGGGCGCGCGGGAATCCCAATGCGAGGCGCTGGCCGCGCTGCGCCGGCGCCTGCAAGCCGACGGCGCGGGCGTAGGCATTGTCGCCGACGAATGGTGCAACACTTTGGAAGACACGCGCTATTTCGCAGACGCCCAGGCGGTGGATATGATCCAAATCAAAACCCCCGACCTCGGCGGCATCAACAATTCCATTGAGGCTGTATTGTATTGCCAAAAACAAGGCATTGGCGCATACTTGGGCGGAACGTGCAATGAAACCGATCGGTCCGCCCAGATTTGCGCGCATATCGCCCTGGCCACCCGGCCCGACCAGATGCTGGCCAAGCCGGGCATGGGCGTGGACGAAGGACTGATGATAGTGCGCAACGAAATGGCCCGCGCTTTGGCATGCCTGGCGGCGGGCTGCGGCACGCGGAAAGGGGCAGAGGAATAAAGGGGCAGAGGAACAAAGGGGCAGAGGGGCAGAGTCCCCGAACACTGAACACCGGGAAGAAAGGGGCAAAGTGGCAGAGGGGCAGAGGGGCAGAGCCGGTAAATACCGAACACTTTTGAGCTAATTTCAAAAGTCCTGACAAGAAGGTCGGGGTGAAACCCGACCCTCCAAATATGGGGTGTTTTTGCATTTTGGTGGGACGACTTCCATGTCGTCCAAGACTTTTGAAACTGGC
>JAXGSX010000100.1:0-11672 GCA_040775225.1 Kiritimatiellia bacterium
AGGCGTCTATCATGGAGCGGGCCAGCACAAGGCCGCCAACGGAGAAGCAATGAAACAAAAAACAATCGGGGTCATGTCCATCATGGCCCACCAGGATGATTTCGAGTTTAACGCCGGAGGATTGTTCGCCCTGCTGCGCCGGCGTTACGGCCGGCGTCTGCGCCTTAAAATCCTGGCCACCACCCGCGGCGCTTCCGGGCATCATGAAATGACGCCCGACGAAACTTTTGCCCGGCGCGATCGGGAAGCGCGCCGGAGCGCGGCCCTCATCGGCGCGGAGTACGCATGCCTGACCTGCCTGGACGGGCAGCATGTGCCGGGCCAGTTTTTTGTTGACCGCAATACCCTGGGCGGCCTGTGGAACGCCATCCGGGATTTCGAGCCGGACTTCATCTTCTGTCCGCCGGTAGTCGGCGACCCCCTGGCCGGCATTCACATTGACCACTATAACACCGCCTGCGCCGTGCGGATGGCGGCGTATCAACTTTCCGTGCCGCATGCCTATCCCACGCTGAACGGGCCGGTCAAACCGCTGGCGCTCAACCCGTTGATCGTCAACGTGGATGATCCCTACGCCGGCGAACGCGGCTATGATTGCGCCGTGGATATTTCCAGCGTGTATGCCGTCAAGCAGCGGATGGCGCTGTGCCATGCCTCGCAGATTTTCGAATGGCTGCCGTGGAATTCCGGCCAGCCGGCGCCGACCAGGGCGGCATACCTGAAAAATTTCCGGAAACGCCATGCGCTGATCAATCAGCGCTACGGCCTGCCCGATGATGTTCCCCGGGAATATTTCCGGGTGACGCAATGGGGGCGCAAAAACCGGGATGCATTGCCGTTGATTTTCCCGCCCGCCGCAGAAACATCCCGCAGGCGGAGTTAACCGTGCAGTTTGACGGTTAGTTGGCCGACGAGTTTACCCATCTGGCGGCATTGTTCCGCCGCGCGCTGGTCCGGCGCGCCGACCGCCACCGGTCCGTAATGATCGCCGTTGCTGTTGCCGGGAATCACCATGCCGTGGATCAGCAGGGCCTTGAGCATGTCCAGCACGGCGGTTTCGTTGCCTCCCGCAATGCCGCCGGAAGAAGTAAAAGCCCCGCCCACCTTGCCGTTGAGCTGGCCGTGCAGTTTGACGCTGGCATCAATAAAGCGTTTGATTTCGGCGGCCATGGACCCGTAGTAAGTGGGCGAGCCCAGAATAAGCCCCTGCGCTTCCGTAAGATCGCTGATCCTGGCTTCCGCCACCGGCTTGACGGCGGGTTCCGCGCCCCCCTGGCGCACGCCTTCGGCTACCATCTCCGCCATGCGGGCGGTATTGCCCGAACGCGAAAAATATACAATCAAAACTTTAGGTGGCATAAAAATCACGCGGGGCTGCAATTATTTTTCCGGCGTCGCCACCGGCGCCCGGGGAATCATGGGAAACAATCCCGCCGGCGCCCCCGCGCGGGAACGCGCCGCGGGCATGGCCGGCATGGTGGTCCAGAGAATGTCGCGCTCCATTTCCAGTTCGGTAAGACCGGGGTCGGCCGCGAGAATGGCGTTGATTTTTTTCTGAATCTCGACCATCTTTTTTTGATGCCCCTGGATTTCCGCATTGGTCTTAAAAATCTCCGCGCGGCGTTCGGCAGCCTGCTTTTTGATGGCTTCGATTTTGGCGCTGGTTTCCATCACCTTGCGCATGAATTCCGCGCTCATTTCAACGTTGAAAGGTTTGGGGGATCCAGACGGCTGGCCGGCGGGCTGGCCGGGCGCGGCTTGCGCCGGGACGAAAGCCGCCGGCTTTTCGGCCTTGTTTTCGTTTTCATCGGCCGCCAGGCTGCCGGCCAGCAGCAGGGAAAGGGCACAAGCGTGAAAAAATATTGCTGTTTTGCGCATGATGTAGGCTCCTGGTGAATTTATGCCAAGCACGGTCCGCATGGCGGCAATCAGTCCGGGTTGATATTGCTTGGATAATCCTATCAGAACTGCGGGACGCGGTCAAAAATATTTTTTCGCGCATTTCCGGCCGAGCGTGCAGCGCGCCTGTTTACCGGCCGCTGGCTGTCTGACCGGCGCGGCGCATACCGCCGGCCCCGTCGTTCCCTCGCCGTCCTGGTCATAAAAATATTTAAAAAAAAACAAAAAAATGTTGACAAGTGGTGGGTCAAAGTGTTGAATAGTGTCAAAAAGAGGGGGGGAATGTGAACTCAAAGGGCGCGTTGCCAAATAATCCCGAGACGGCCGCGGGCGGGTTTGTCAGCCGTTTCCGGCATTCGCTTGACCCCAAAAAGCGCCTGACCATACCGGCGGAATGGCGCGAACAAGCCGGCCCATTGCAGCGTTTGTACGTCTTGCCGGGGTTGAACGGCGACAAGTGTTTATACCTGTACCCCGCGGCTGAAATGGCGCACCGCCTGGCCAAATTCCGGCAAATTGGCATTGCCGACCGCCGGGCGCGCGTGCTGGCGCGCGTGTTGGCGGCCAACTCCGAGTTGCTGGAATGGGACACCCAGGGGCGCATCCGGATCAAGGACGATTTGCTGGCGCAGGCGGGTATTTCGGATCAAGTTGAGTTGATCGGGGCCTTTGACCATTTCGAAGCCTGGAGTCCCGAAGCGTGGCGCGCGGCCAGCGCCGTGGGGGATGCCACCATTGAAGATGCGTTGCGGTATGTGGACCTTTAACCCCGGCCGCCCGAGCCGCGGCGCGGCGGGCCAGAGATTATACAGATAAACGGTCGAGCCGAAATGATTGGGAGAGCGGCGCCATGATGATTCAAAGGACAAGGCTGATGGGGTGGAGCCGCGTGCTGGAAACCGATCGGGATTCCAGCCGTTGGTTTGCCTTTCCCAAGCGGATTTCAAGTTCGGTGCGGTTTGGCGCGCATGCTTGCGAGATGGAGCCCACCATGCAGATTTTACCGGTGCGCCCGGGGGCATCCGCCGCGCCGGTTGCTCGTTTTGCGCGGTCGGCGGGACGCAGGGTTCGCGGCGCGCATTTTGCTGCGGCTGGGGGTGGTTGCTGGTTTAACGTCGGTTCATGGTTAAGCGTTTGAAAAATACGCCGCGGTGCGCGGGCGGAAGGGGCGGGGCGCGCCGCCATTATCGGGGGAGGCTTATGCAAATCCTGAAAGTTATTACCAAATGCTGCATTTGCGGACGCGAGCGCGACGAAATGCTGGGCATCTGGCGGCATCGGCCTGGCCCGGCCGATCCTGGCGCCAGGTATTCCCACGGATTTTGCAGCATGTGCTATGAGACCGAAATCATGAAACTAAAGTTGCGCAACCTGGAATATGCGGAACAACCGGCAGCCGCATGCCCGGTATGACGGAGTTTCCGGGATGCATGCGCCGGTTATGGTCCGGGAAGTTTTGGATGCGCTGGCCTTGCGTCCCGGCGGGGTTTACCTGGACGGCACGCTGGGGAGCGGAGGACATGCGCAGGCCTTGCTGAAGCGATTGGACGGGATGTGCCTGCTGATCGGCATAGACCGGGATGCGGATGCGGTGGCACGGGCGTCCGAGAGGCTGTCGCCCTGGCGCGGGCAATGCCGGCTGGCACATGGCAATTTCGCGGAAATGGCCGACATCGCCCATCGGTTCGGCTGCGGTGCAGTGGACGGCATCATGCTGGACCTGGGGGTTTCCTCGGAACAACTTGAATGCCCGGAACGCGGATTCAGTTTCTTGAGGGATGGGCCGTTGGACATGCGCATGGACCAATCCGGCGCCGGCGCGACGGCGGCGGAATTGCTGAACAGCGCCGATGAAAATATTTTGCGCGGTTGGTTGCGGAATTATGGCGAAGAACCGGCGGCCGGCCGGATGGCCCGGGCGATTCTGCGGGAACGCGGGCGCCATGCTTTGCGCAGCACGCTGGACCTGGCGGCGGCAGTCCAGGCTTGCGGATGGAAGGGCGGCCGCATCCATCCGGCTACCCGGGCGTTTCAGGCCTTGCGGATAGCCGTCAACCGCGAATTGGAATGCCTGGCAACAGGGCTGGAGTCGGCGCTCGGCTTGTTGCGGCCTGGCGGGCGGCTGGCGGTTTTGTCTTACCACAGCCTGGAAGACCGGCAGGTAAAGCAGACGGTGCGGCGCCACATGTTGCGCCGCGAATCCCTGCCGGCGGGCGGCTGGCGGGTTTGCGGCGATGCGCCCCTGGTGCGGCCGCTGACCCGCAAGCCCTTGACGCCGGCGGATGAGGAAGTGCGGGAAAATCCCCGGGCGCGTTCCGCCCGGTTAAGAGCGCTGGAAATTTGTCAATCGAATCAAGGAGGGTGAAACCATGTCCGCAAAAAACCGCAAACGCAATAACGCAGGTTTTGCTTTCCCCTTGCCGGCGGCGGTGTTCCTGGCGCTGACGGCGACTTTGTTGCTGTCGTACATCTGGCTGGATGCCCAGGCGCAAGCCCTCGGATCGCGCATCAAGGTTTTGGAAAAACAGCTGGCGGAAGCGAACAAGGCCTGTGCGCATGAGCTTTCCAAGTGGGAAATGCTTAAATCGCCCGCCAGTATCGAACAGGCGCTGGCGCGCAACCGCCTGGTGATGATTGCCCCGGCGGCGCGCGATGTGGTGCGCTTGCCAACGCGGCGGGCGCCGGCTGATTTCGGCTATCTGGCGCATCTGTCGGATTCATCCAGGATGCTAATGAATGACTGACCGCATGCTGCAAATCCGGTTGTGGCTGGCGCTGGGATTGCTCTTCATCATGATGGGCGGATTGAGCGCGCGGCTGGTCTTGCTGCATGCCGGAACTTCCGGGCAAAAACGGGCGCGGATTGAGGAATTAAGGCGCTTGGAGAAAAACCTGACTGTCGGCCGCGGCAAAATCCTGGATTGCCAGGGCCATGTGCTGGCATTGGATCTGGTGCGCCAGGAGGTGCGCGCGGACCCGGAAGCGATTGCCCGCCAGGACAGTCTGAACCTGGTGGCGCGCGAACTGGCGGAATTACTGGAGTTGGAAGACGATGTTTTACGCGCGCGGCTCAACCGCCCCGAACGCCGGGATGTGACGGTGCTGGGCTATGGCAAGACGGTGGACCAGGACGTGGCGGAGGCTTTGCGCGGCCGGAATCTGCCCGGGATTTTCATGCGCGAAAACATGGTCCGGGTCTATCCCCGCGGCGCCAGCATCTGTCACGTGCTGGGCTACGTTAACCTGGAAAGGCAGGGCAGCGCGGGCGTGGAGCAGCGCTGGGACCGTTACCTGCGCGGCGCCCCGGGCATGTTGATCAGCGAAATGGACGGCCGGCGGCGGGAATTATACGATCGGCGTCTCTTGGAAATCCGGCCGCGCCCCGGGGCGGACGTGGTGTTGACGCTTGACCAATATGTGCAATACATTGCCGAGCAGGCGGTGCGCCAGGCGGTGGAGGATCAGCGCGCTCTGGCGGGCTGGGCGATTGTCGAGCGGGTGGCCACCGGCGAAATCCTGGCCATGGCCAGTTATCCGGAGTATGACGGCAACGATTTCCGGAAAGCCGAACCGGAGGCCCGGCGCAATCGCTGTATTTCGTATAATTATGAGCCCGGCTCAACCTTCAAAATGGCGGTGATCGCCGCGGCGCTGGACGCGGGAGCGGTCCATCCCGAGCAGGTGTTGGACTGCGAGAACGGCGCGTGGATTTACCATCGGCGTCCGCTGCGGGACTACCATCCCTACGGCCGGTTGACCGTGGCCGACATCGTCAAAAAATCCAGCAATATCGGCGCGGCTAAAATCGCCCTGGCGTTAGGGCCGGAACGGTTGTACGGCTATCTCCGGGGGTTTGGCTTGGGCCGGCCCATGGGGATTGATTTGCCGGGCGAGGAAGGAGGAACTTTACATCCCCTGGATCGCTGGACTCCCTTGAGCATTACCCGCATTGCCATGGGACATGAAGTGGCCGTGACTTCGCTGCAGATGTTGGGAGTGATTTGCGCCATCGCCAACGGCGGAGTTTTGCTGCGCCCTTATGTGGTGCGGGAAGTCCGCGACAGCGAAGGGCGGATTTTGGCGCGCCAGGAGCCGGTGGAACTGGGACGCCCCATCAGCCCCGCGACGGCGTCCCGCATGCTCCAACTGCTCGTGCGCGTCACCGAGGAGGGGGGCACCGGCCGCCGGGCGCGCGTGGAAGGATACACCGTCGGCGGCAAAACCGGCACGGCGCAAAAGCCGGTGCCCGGCGGTTATTCCGACCTGCTGAACATGTCTTCCTTCGTGGGCGTGATACCGGCGGAAGCGCCGCAACTGGCAATTATCGTGGTGCTGGATGAACCGAAAAAAACGCGCACCGGCGGCGCGGCGGCCGGGCCGGTATTCAGCGCGATAGCCGCGGAAGCGGTGCGTTATCTGGACATCCCATCGCCAATGCCGATGGCGGTTGCGCAAACGCGCTGAAGCCGGCGCCATGGCGGAACCAGGGAGCGGAGCAGCACAGGGGAAAAGGGGAATATGAAGGCAAGCGTTTTAATGGCGGCGACGCAGGTGTTGGAAACGCACGGCGATCCGGCCGCTGAAATCAAGGGGCTGGCATTGGATTCGCGCCAGGTCAAGCCCGGCCAGGCTTTTTTCGCCCTGCCGGGCAGCAAACTCGACGGCGGCCGCTTCATTCAGGATGCGCTGGAGCGCGGCGCCGCGATGGTGGTCACCTGCGAGCCTTTGACGTTGCCGCGCGGACATGCGCTCTTCGTGCGCGTCGGCGATGTCCGCCGGGTGATGGCGGAAATGGCGGCGGCGTTTTACGGATATCCGGCGCGCCGCCTGCGCATGTTGGGCATTACCGGCACCAACGGCAAAACGACCACGGCCAACATGGCGCGCAACATCCTCCAATCGGCCGCGCTCCGGCCCGGGTTGATCGGCACCATCCGGTATGAAATCGGCGACCGGTCCATTCCCGCGGCCCGCACCACGCCGGAAGCGATTGACCTGCATAACATGCTCGCGCAGATGGTGCATGCGGGATGCCAGAGCGCCATTATGGAAGTGTCATCCCACGGCCTGGTCCAGCAACGGACATGGGGTGTTGATTACGATGTGGCCGTTTTCACCAACCTCACCCATGACCACCTGGATTACCATCAGACCGTGGACGGTTATTACGAGGCCAAAAGTCTGCTGTTCCGCGGCTTGCGGGGACGTTCCGGTCAGACCGCGGTAATCAATCTCGACGACCGGCATGGATCGCCTTTGTTGAAACTGGCCGGGCAGCGCGTGCAAACGGTATCGTATGGCATCCTGAATCCGCAGGCCCAGATTCGGGCCGTCAATCTACAATTAAGCGCGCGGGGCAGCGTGTTCGAAGCCGCCACCCCCTGGGGCACGCTGCCCCTGCGGCTGCGCCTGCTGGGCCGGTTCAACGTTTATAACGCCCTGGCGGCGCTTGGCGCCTGCGCCGCGCTGGGAGTGGATTTGCCGATGATTGCCCCGGTATTGAACACCATGGGCTCGGTGCCGGGGCGCCTGGAAGAAATCGAAAGCGACGCCGGTTTCCAGGTATTCGTGGATTATGCCCATACCGCGGATGCCTTGCAAAATGTCTTGTCCACCATGCGTGAAATCACCGCCGGGCGTTTAATCGTGGTTTTCGGCTGCGGCGGCGACCGGGACCGGCGCAAAAGACCGCTGATGGGCGCGGCGGCGGCGGAATTGGCGGATTATGCGATTGTGACATCCGATAATCCCCGCAAGGAAAACCCTTCGGAAATAATCGCCCAGGTCCGGGCCGGTTTTGCCGGCCATGACAACTTCGAAGTTGTGGAGGATCGGTATGAGGCCATCGTGCGGGCGCTCTCGCTGGCCGAATCCGGCGATGTGGTGGTCATCGCCGGCAAAGGGCATGAAAATTACCAGGAATTCGCCGACACGGTGATTCCGTTCGACGATCGCCAGGTGGTCCGGGAATGCCTGGGAATCAAAACCTGACATGGGCGGACTGGATCCAGTTGCATTATCGCGATGGTGCGGCGGCGTCTGGGATGGCGGCATGCCGCGGCAGTTGGCCGGCGTCACCGCGGATTCCCGCACGGTTGCCCGTGATTTCCTTTTCGTGGCGTTGCCGGGCGCGCATGCCGACGGCCATGATTTCGTCGGCGAAGCTTTCCGCCGCGGCGCCGCCGGTGCAGTGGTGCGGGCGGAATATGCGCCCGGCGCGCGCGCCGGCGCCGGACCCCTTTTGCGGACGGCCGATCCATTGCGGGCCATGCAAGCCATGGCGGCCGGCTATCGCCGGACGCAATCCATCCGGATCGTGGGCGTCACCGGCAGCGCCGGCAAAACCACCGTCAAGGAAATGACCGCCGATGTGCTGGCGGTATCCCAGCCGGTAGCCCGCACGCGCGGCAATTGGAACAATGCCATCGGCTTGCCGTTGAGTTTGCTGAATATGCCGCCGGGAGCGCGCGCGGGCGTGTTCGAGGCGGGGATCAATCATCCCGGCGAAATGGAGGAATTATGCCGGATTTTGGCGCCGGATTGGGGCGTGGTTACCAATGTCGGCCCCGTGCATCTGGCGTTTTTTAGTTCCGAGGAGGCGATTGCCCGGGCTAAGGCGGCGCTGCTGCGCGCTTTGCCGCCGGATGGGTTGGCCGTGTTGCGCGCGGATGCGAGCTGGTATCGGACCTTGCGGGCGGCGGCGCCTTGCCCGGTGATAACGGTGGCCCTGGCGCCGGACCAGTCCGCCGGGCCGCCGGACTTTTACGCGCGGGAGGAGCCGGACGGCATGGCCGTTTTCGGCGAACGCGCGGCGAAAATGGTCTGGCGCGCGCGCCCGCCGTTGCCCGGCCGCCATAACCTTGCGAACATGCTCTTTGCCGCGGCGGTCGGGCGGGCCTGGGGGATAGGCTGGCCGGACATTATCCGGACCCTGGAAAACTATCAGCCGCCCCCCATGCGCTGGGATGCGCAGGTCTGGCGGAATGTCACCCTGATTAATGACGCCTACAACGCCAATCCCATGAGCATGGCGGAGGCATTGCTGGCTTATCGCAGTTTGCCGGGCGGACGCAAGTGGCTGGTGCTGGGCGGGATGTTGGAACTGGGAGAAACGGCGCCGGCCCTGCATCGGGAATTGGGGCGTGAGATTGCGGCCGGGGATTGGCAGGGATTGGTGGCCGTGGGAACGCTGGCGGAATGGATTGCCGATGGGGCGGAATCCTGCGGGATGCCGCCGGAACGGATTTCCCGCTGCGCCGGGCCGCTGGAAGCCGCCGCGCTTTTGGCTCAATCCATGCGGCCGGGCGATATGGTTTTACTGAAAGGCTCGCGCGGGATCGGCCTGGAGAATGTTTTGCGCGCGCTGGCGGAAATGGATAAACCGTCACGCGCCGGCGCCGGTTAAAACGCGCGGCATCGGCGTAACGGGAGAGCACCATGCTGTATTACCTGCATCTTTTAGCGGATGAGTGGTCGGTCTTGCGGGTTTTTCAATATATCACCGTGCGGGCCTTCGCCGGCGCGGGGACGGCATTCATC
The DNA here is from genome assembly GCA_040775225.1 of Kiritimatiellia bacterium. Classification (GTDB taxonomy): domain Bacteria; phylum Verrucomicrobiota; class Kiritimatiellia; order JAAZAB01; family JAAZAB01; genus JAXGPF01. Next base: position 9,439 of record JAXGSX010000100.1, read on the forward strand.
ATCAGCCTGATCCTGGGCCCCTGGATCATCCGCCGTTTGGGGAATTTATGCAGCGGGGAGGCCACGCGTTACCGTGAAGACGCCCCGGCCCTGGATAATCTCCACGGCGCGCAGAAGAAATCCACGCCGACCATGGGCGGCATCCTGGTCGTCGCGGCCGTCAGCGGCGCGGCCTTGCTTTGGGCCATACCGGATAATCCTCTGGTTTGGCTGGCCCTGGCCACGCTCTGGGCGTTTGGCGGGATCGGGTTCGCCGACGATTACGTCAAGGTGGTGCAGCGCCGCCCCGGCGGTCTGGCGGCGCGCCATAAACTGCTGTTGCAGGTTATATGGGCGGCGGCGGTTTTTGGCGCCATGCTTACCCTGCCCATGACCCGCGCCCACGCCTGTCAACTGATGGCGCCATTCTGCAAGGCGCCGGTGCTGGCGGACATGGGCGGACTGGCGGCGTTTGTCTTCGCGGCCCTGGTAATTATCGGCGCCAGCAATGCCGTGAACCTGACCGACGGGCTGGACGGCCTGGCCATCGGATGCGCCGGCTCGGCCACGCTGGCTTACCTGGTGCTGGCATATGTGGCCGGACATATCCAGTTTGCGGCATATTTGCAGGTGCCGTATATCGCGGGAGCGGGCGAACTGGCGGTTTTTTGCGGATGCCTGCTGGGCGGCGCCCTGGGGTTTTTGTGGTTCAATTGCCACCCGGCGCAGGTTTTCATGGGGGACACGGGCAGTCTGGCGCTGGGCGGCGCGCTGGGAGTCGTGGCGGTCTTGATCAAGCATGAACTGGCCTTGCTGGTGATTGGCGGGGTGTTCGTCATGGAGGCGGCCAGCGTGATTCTGCAAGTTGGCTGGTTCAAATGGAAGCGCCGGCGCATTTTCGCCTGCGCGCCTTTACATCACCACTTCGAATTGAAAAAAAACCGCCCCTGGAGCGAAACGCAAGTGACTACCCGGTTTTGGATCATCTCGATCATTTGCGCGCTGTGCGGCGTTTTGATGCTTAAAATTCGATAAGATTCATCCCTTATGGCTGACGGCGCAAAAAATGCCCTGGTGCTGGGATTGGGCGCCAGCGGTGTGGCGGCGGCGCGCCTGCTGCGCAGGCAAAACGCAGCGGTGACGGCGGCGGATGACGCCGATACTCCCGCCTTGCGCCGGAAAGCCGGGGAGCTGCGCGCCGCCGGCTGCGCGGTGGAGTTGGGGTGCGCCGTGCTGCCCCGGGGCGATTTCGACCTGTGCGTGGTCAGCCCCGGCCTGGCGGCCGATGCGCCCTGGCTGCGCGCGGCAGCGGCCCGGGGCATTCCCGTCATTTCAGAATTGGCCTTCGGGTGGCGGCATCTGCGGGCGCGCACGCTGGCCGTCACCGGCTCGAACGGCAAGAGCACCCTGGTTAAACTTTGCGCGGATGCCCTGGTTCGGTCCGGCCGGCGGGCGCGCCCCGCCGGCAATTATGGCTTGCCCGCTTCCCAGGCGGCGTTGGATGCCGGGCCATACGACTGGGTGGTGCTGGAAGTCAGTTCCTTTCAACTCGAATTCCCGGGGGATTTACGCCCGGATGTGGCCGTTTTGTTGAATGTTTTGCCCAACCATCTGGACCGGCACGGCACTTTGGCCGCTTATCGCAACCTGAAGTTCCGGCTGTTTGCCGCCTTGGGCGCCGGCAATGTCGGCATCATGGCGCCGGCGTTGCTGCGGCAATACGCTGTGCCGGCGGCCGGCGCGCAATGGGTGACCTTCGGCGCGGCTGCGCCGGCGGATTTTCTTTATCGTCCCGGACGGGTAATCGGTCCCGGCGGCGCGACGGTGATGAATTTAAACGGAACTCTTTTTGACAATCCCATTCTGGGCGCCGCCGCGGCGGCGGCCGCCGCCGCCATCCAGGCCTGCGGCGTTCCCATGCGGCCTCTGGAGGAAGCCGCGCGCGCATTCAGGCCTCTGCCGCACCGGCTGGAGAATTTAGGGGACGCGGGCGGGGTGCGTTTCATCAATGATTCCAAGGCAACCAATGTGGCGGCCTTGTGCGCCGCGCTGCAGATGTTGCCCGGGCCTTTGCGTTTGATTGCCGGCGGGGCGGGCAAGGGAGAACCTTTCGCTCCGGCGGCGGAGTTGTTGCGCGGGAAAGCGGCGGGCATATACCTGATCGGCCGGGAGGCGCCCGCCCAGGCGGCGGCCGGGAGCCCAGCGGCGGAGTGCCGGATCTGAGGCCCGCTGGCCGCCGCCGGCGCCGCGGCGTG
>JAXGSX010000101.1:0-11601 GCA_040775225.1 Kiritimatiellia bacterium
AAACATCGCGGCCCAGGTTGTCCGTGCCCAAGGGGTGCCGCAGCAAGTGCCGCGCCGCCAGCAGGGGCGCGCGCCAGAGCGGCCGGACTTCGCCGGGCGCCGGCGGCGGCGCCCACGGGCGGCGGCACACGCTGGGCGGCAGGTACGCCCGCTCCAGGGCCACGGCCTGATACGGCGGCGTCAAGTCGCGCCAGCGGTAAAAACGGTAAACCGCTTCGCCGTAAACCGCCAGCGCTGCGTAGCCCATGACCACCGCCAGCGACCACCGGGCCAGGCGCCGGCCGCGCAGACGCCGCCAGGCATCGCGCCAGAGCGACGCGGGCTGCTCCAAAGATTGTTCCGTATCATGCATATCAAGCTGATTTCAAAACTCACGTTTTGAAAGAATTCAGTAGTCAGGAGTCAGAATTACGAATGATTGCATACAGCATGGGATCAAACAACCGAATACTGAACACTTATGCAAGCAACTCATATCGCATTAATTTAACTTGACGCGCGGATCCACCAGGGCATAGGCGATATCCGTCATCAGATTCGCGATTACGTACAACACCGCGCCGATGAACACCACCGCGCGCACCACGTCCACATCGGCGAAATTCAAGGCGTTGATGCTCATGCCGCCCAGGCCGGGAATGCCGAAAAATCCCTCCAGCAACAGGCTGCCGGTGTAAAGAAACGGGATGGCAATCACCACGTTGGTCAGGATGGGAATCATGGCGTTTTTCAACACATGCCGGAAAAGCACGCCGCGCCGGCTGACGCCCTTGGCGAAGGCCGTGCGGACGTAATCCCGGTAAAGTTCGTCCAGCATTATGGTCCGGTAAAACCGGATGTTTTCGCCCAACCCGCTCACGATCCCGATAATCACCGGCAGCGCCAGGTAATACCAGGATTCGTAGCCCCAGATGGGAAACCAGCGCGCGCGGTATGCCAGCAGGTACTGCCCGAAAATAATCCAAACCAGGTAGTTCAGGCTCATCAGCATCACCGCCGCCACCACGACTCCGCGATCCAGCCAGGTATCGCGGAAAAACGCGCAGACCAGCGCGGTCAGGATTGACGCCAGCAAAGTGCCGCAGAAAATCGGCACGGTCAGGGTCAGCGACGGCCAAATGCCGTCGCGCAGCATCCGCGTCACCCGCTGGTTGGAATAAGTTGAAACGCCAAAATCCAGGCGCGCCAGCTGCCGGAGATAAAAGAAAAACTGCGAGTCCAGCCAGCCGCGGTTGGCGCGCTGTAGGCGCAGTTCGGCGATTTCCAGGGGAGCGTCCGCCGCCCGCAGCAGGAGAACGGCCGGCGGCGCGGGGTTGGTAAAGACCAACGCGCGCGTTGTCCATTCCCTGGCGGCAGGCAACTCGCCCAGCGCCGCGGGCGCGGAGACATCGTCCCCTGGCGCCGCCAGCAGTACCGCCTGGCCCGCCGCCAGGCGATAACGCAGCTTCCAGCGCAGGACGCCGCCTGCCGGCGGCGCAAAGTTCATGGGAATGGCGGCCGTCCGCCCCGGCGCCAGCCGGATCAAGCCCGGCGCGCCGGCTGCCGGCGGTTGATGCGCAACCTCCGGGACGGCGCGCCAGGCGCCGGCATGCTGCTGGAAATCCGCCTCCGGATAGGCGCGGGTAACTGACCAGCGTCCGAACAGCAGCGGCTTGTTGAAGCCGCGCTGCTCGTCAAAATCCTCCAGGGCCTTGGGCGAAACGTTTTTCCCCAGCGTCATGGCGGCCGGACTGCCGCCGACAACGTTGAAAAGGATGAAGGTGATGATGACCACCCCGAGCACCGTGGGGATCATCTGCAATACGCGGCGGAGAATGAAACCGGTCATAGGCTGATGAACATGGTTATTCCGCCCCGACCGGCAGATATCCCGGCGTCCCCCACAAGGTTTTGCCAAGAATTACGCCGCGCGTCAGCGAACGCACCTGCCAATTGCCGGTGGCGCGTTCGTAAATTGCCAAATCCCAGCAGCCGTCGCCGTCGTAATCGCCGGGCACCGGCGTCCAACCATTGCCGCCCCAACGGTAATTCCGGACGATTTCCACGCCCGCCACCGTCTGAATGTGCCAGGTGGCCGTGGATTCGCGATAGACCGCCAGATCAAACACGCCGTCGCCGTCGTAATCGCCCATCACCGGCTGGTAGCCCGGGCCGCCCCAGGCGCGTTCCCAGAGAAGCAAGGCGCCATCCAGGCGGCGGCTGTACCACCACCCGGAATCCTCCTGGTACACAGTCAAATCCCATACGCCATCGCCATCGTAATCGCCCGGCACAGCCCGCATGTCCGGGCCGCCAAACACTTCGTTCCAGATCAGCGGAACCAACGCATCGTCCACGATGCACCAGCGTCCGTCTTCCGGGAAATAAACCGCCAGGTTGCCGAGACCATTGCCGGTAAAATCGCCGGGCAGCGCAAGACTGCCGGGCGCATCCGCCGCAATCGAGCCGGCGGCATAGCCCGAAGCCGAGAGCATCGCCTGCCAGTCGCCGTCGCGAAACACCATCGGCTCCCCGCGGTAGTCGCCGTCCATGTCAAAGCCGTAAACCGGAGCTAACCCGGCGCCGAACTGCACCGCCCATCCCAGTTGCCGGGCATCCACCGTGCGCGCGTACCACGCGCCGCCGATATCCAGGGCCATATCGGTTATGCCGTCGCCGTCATAATCGTTAAAACCCCAGTATCCGGGCGAAGCCAGCGAATCAATATTTATGCTGCCGTGCACCGTCGCGGTATTGTTCAACATATTGGTATCCGACAATTGCGAGGGCCAAACCGGCAAAACCTGCGTCCAGACGGAATACTCGTCCTCCGGCAAGTTCATCCGGACAAAACTGCCCGGCAAACTCAAGACCTGCGATGCGCCGGGCGCCAGCGTCAGATTGACGGCCATGCTGCCCAGGTAGGTTGTGCTGTCGGTGGCATAACGATAAGCGTAATATCTCACCGCCACCTTGCCGTTGTCGCCGGCCAGCGGCGACCCGCCCAGATTGGCGACCCGCATGGAAAGCACGCGCGGCGACGTTGCCGGCCGCAAATTGCGCGGCAGCAGCACCGCCTGCCAGATTTTGACGTCTCCGCTGACAGAGCCGGCATACCCTGTGGCCGATTCGCTGAATTCCGTGGCGCCGGAGGAATTGCGGCCTTTGACCTTGTAAGTATATTGCACGCCTGGCTCGACGTCGGAGTCGTCGTAAGTCAAGCCCGTGGTGGAGCCGATCCGTTCATAGACCGCGCCGCGCAGCCGCCAGATGTCATATTCCGCCGCGCCCCAGCCGGCCGTCCAACTCAGGCGCACTTTGCCGACCAGGCTGCCCAGGGTGGCCGCCAGGCCGGAAGGCCGGCTCAACACGTAGCCGTATACCGCCCGGCTGTATTCGCCCGGTTGAATCACCGAACCGTTTTTCAAGGCGCGCACCTTGTACTGGTAACGCACGCCTTCGGCGACCGTGAAGTCATCGTATTCCAGCGCCTCGGTCGTCTGCACCAGTTTCCACGACGGATCGGCGCGCCAGATTTCATACACCTGCGCGCCGTCAACTCCCACCCAGCGCACATGCACCTTGTTGAAATAAGTTCCCTCCGACGCCCAGATGCCCTCCGGATAACCCAGGGCGCGGTAACCGATGTCATAGGGGCTTAACACGCCGGCCCCGCCGTACCCGTTGACCGCCCGGACCCAGTAATAGTAGATCTCGCCCGCCAGGGCCGAGGAGTCGCTGAACGTGTTGGTTTCCAAGCCGCCGGCAATCCGCATGACGAACTGCTCGTTGAAATCGCGGGTGTTGCCGCGCCACACCTCGTAATAGCGCGAGCCGCCCGGAAAGGGCGCCACCGGCGCCCAGTCTACCGCCACCTTGTTGTCGTATTCGCCGTCGCTGGCCGTGACCCAAGCCGGCGCCGGCAAGGCCACGATGGAAATCGCCACATCTATCTGCTGGGTTGTAGGCGGATTCGAAAGTTCCGAATCCTGGCCGACGACCGTAATGACGCCCGCATAAACGCCCGTGGAGAAGGTGGTCATGTCGTTGAAAAGCACTTCCACCGGGTTGGTTTCATCGCCAAAGGTCGAGCCGCTGACCATGTCGCGAATCCACCAGGCATCGCGGGTAATCGTGTAATCCATCTGGCTGCGCGGCGCCGGGCCGCCGTTCCACACCTTGAATTCCATCTTGACCGGATTGGCCCCCACGTCCACCGTCTGGGAGAGGCTGAGCGGGTCCACCCTGATCCAGGCCGGCGTCGCCTGCTTGCCGAAATCCGCATCCTGAGCCACAACCGCCGCCGGCCGGCCGGGCAACATACCGGAAACACACAGGGCTGCCAACGCTAAAATGCGCCTTGACGGCGCACATGACAAGTTCGCAAGGATAATATTTTTCATGGCTTATCAATAAAAACCGTAACTGTCAAATACAACCGAAACAACAGCTTACACTGCACGGCGCCGGCGCGCCGGCCTATCGCCGCGCCCGCGCGGCGCTATGAGCCTTCAAGCGCGAATTTTCCAATATGGAAAAGCATAATGCAAGCAAATTCTGTTCCGGATCAATGAAAATTTTGCATATTTTTTCTGTTGTATATTGAATAAAAAAGAGTATAAGCACAATTGAAAACAAAATTTTTCAGATTACGGCTGACAGCCGGGAACGCGTTGGGCAGGAGCGACAGGGATCGGGGATAATCTCTAACAAGGAGGCGGTATGAAATCGCTGCGTGGAACGGTTCAAACTGCGGCGCTGTGCGGTTTAACAATCTGGTCCGCCTGCGCCATTGCGGCGCCCTGGGCAGTGGTGGTTGACTCGCCCAGCAATCAAATCTGCACGCTGGATTTCGGCACGGCCACACCGACCGTGCATGGCCCGTTTTTATACGGTCAGATGGGGAGTTTCGGCGGCGGCTTGTTCGACATTGCCATTACGCCGGACGGCGAGACCGCGCTGATCTCCAATTTCGGCGACTCCACCATTTACCGCGTGGACATCTCCGACCCCGCCCGGCCGATTGTCGCCGGCAACGTCATGGCCGACTTCTTTGCCGAAGACATCGCCATCACGCCCGACGGCAAGTATGCGCTGGTGACCGACGGCGGATTCTCGACCAAACTGGGCATAATCAACCTGGCGTCTTTCAGCACCTGCATCACGTACACCGTGACTTCCGGGTACGCCAACGCTGTCGCGGTCGCGCCGGATAATCAAACGGTGATCATGGCGGATTATTTTTCAGGCGGCATAATGTTCGGCAAACTCACGCCGACCGGACTGGTTTCAGACACGTTTCTGTACACGTTATCAGCCACCGGAGAAACTAACCGGCCGGTCAACGTGGCCATCTCGCCCGACGGAAAGACCGTCGTCACCGCCAATGCCGGCACCAACCAGTTCAACGTGTTTGAAATCAAGTCCCCGGGCGTGGTAGTGCCTGGCGCCACCCCGGTCATCATCTGCTCGAACATAACGTTCGGCGGCCAGTCCGTCGCGTTTTCCCCCGCCGGCGACAAGGTTTACATCCTGCAAAACGGATTTGACACCAATCTTTCCGAGGAACACGGATTTAACTTCCTTTCCTGGGCGCGGATCACCGGGCCGGGACAGGCGGAGATGGCTGGCGAAGGCGTGGCCGTGCTGGCGGCGGAAGGCACGTCCCAGTTGTTCGGCGTGGATACCCTGAAAGTCTCGCCCGACGGCAAGACGGCCATCGCCTGCAATCCCACCCTGAGCGGCGGCACCAATCTCATTTCCCTGGTTGATTTGTCGGATTACAGCGTTACTTACATGGACATCCGGCAATATATCCCCGTCGGAGTCGCCTTTGCCCGCAAACCGGCGTATGCCGTGCAGGCGGCGGCCGGACCGATCGGGCATATCCCGCTGGTGGGCGAAACCCTCACCTGCCTGATCGGCGTGACCAACTCCGGTTATGCGCCCTTGAATCCCGTGCGCCTGGATGTATGGTATAATCCGGCATACCTGGATTACCCGCGGGACTGCCCGCCGGCGAAATCCGGCTCGGGCTCGGCGGCAACCTGGGAAAACATCGGGCCGCTGCCCGTGGGCGCGGCGACGGTTATCACCGCCAAATTCACCGTCCTCAAGGCCACTTTGCCGGACTCGATCTTTAACGTGGCCGTATGCGCCCCGAAAATCGGCGGCTGGTACGCCGTGCCGAACCAGACCACCCTGGTGGAAATAGTCACGGCCAACCGGGTATTCCCGATGTGGAATGACTATGACGGCGACGGCAACTCCGACCCGGCCCTGTACATTGAGTCCACCGGTTTCTGGGCGGCGCGGCTGTCCGGCAGCGGTTATGCCGTGGCTACCGCCCAATTCGGCGGACTGGGCTGGTTCCCGGTTCAGGGCGATTTCGACGGCGACGGCAAGGCCGATGCCGTGCTTTACCATCCCGAATCGGCAACCTGGCAGGCCATGCTCTCAGCCAACAATTACGCCGTCGCCTCCATGTCCGGATTCGGCGGAGCGGCTCTTTTGCCCGTGCCGGGCGACTTTGACGGCGACGGCCTGGCCGACCCGGCGCTCTATCAGAGAATCACGGGCGAATGGCAGGTCATGCTTTCCGCCAGCGGCTACAATATTGCCACACTGCAAGGATTCGGCGGCCTGGCCCGCACGCCTGTGACCGGCAATTTCGACGCCGACGGCAAGGCCGACCTGGCTATTTATGCCGCCGCGAACGGCGGATGGCAGGCGCTGCTCTCCGGCAGCGGCTATGCGCCCGTGTCCCTGGCGGGATTCGGCGGACCGAATTACCAGCCGGTGATCGCCGATTTTGACGGCGACGGCCTGGATGACCCGGCGGTCTACAATCAATACCTGCACCGGATGATTGTCAAATTATCCGGCGCCGGATATAACGACTGGCTCATCCCGGACTTCGGCGGCATCCTGACCAAGCCCGCCGGGGCGGATTATGACCTGGACGGCATCGCCGACCCGCTGTTCCTGGACGAACTGACCGGCAAGTGGCACGTGCAGCTTTCCACCATGAACTACATGGAAGGCATGATGACGTCCGGGTACGTCCCCTGAATCCGCAATCACAGGCATGGCGGTCAGCAGGCTCCGCCGGTAGGGCGACGCCTCCGGCGGAGCCGCTCCTGTAATATTTGGACTGCGGCGGCTGGACGCCGCTTTTCCTCTTAATACGCCAGGCTTCCACGCGTCACGCCAGCAATTCCTGGATATCCTCCCAGGTGAGTTTGCCGGCGAAATCGGCGGACGTCTGCAGTGTGGCGTCAATCACGGCCTGTTTGCGTTTCTGCATGGCCAGGACTTTTTCCTCCACCGTGCCGCGGGTGATCAGTTTGACCATGTAAACGGTGCGTTCCTGGCCGATGCGATGCGCGCGGTCCGTGGCCTGGGCCTCCACCGCCGGATTCCACCACGGATCGAAATGAATCACCATGTCGGCCCCCGTCAGGTTCAGGCCCGTGCCGCCGGCCTTCAGGCTCATCAGGAACACGGGAATATCCCGGCGGGCATTGAACTCGTTCACCACCCGCAGCCGGTCTTTGGTCAACCCGTCCAGGTAGCTGAATGCCATCCGGCGTTCATCCAGTCGGCGGCGTAAAATGGCCAGCATCGAGGTGAACTGGCTGAAGACCAGGACGCGGTGGCCGCCGTCCACGGCTTCGTCCAGCAATTCCATGAACAGTTCCAGCTTGGCGGAAGGCTGGCCCCGGGGCGCATCGGGCAATTTGACCAGGTCCAGGTGGCAGCATACCTGGCGCAAACGCAGCAAGGTTTTCAGGATTTCCATGCGCGCGCGCTGAAATCCCTGGGAGGAAACCATGGTGAAAAGCCGGCGCCGCGAATTTTCGAGGAATTCGTCATACACCTGCCGCTGGTCGGGCGTCAGGGCGCAGAGCGCCAGCCGCTCGATCTTCGGCGGCAATTCGCGCGCCACCTCCTGCTTCAACCGGCGCAGGACAAAGGGATGCAGCTTGCGGCGCAACTGCAATTGCGCCTGCGCGGCTTCCGGCCCGGGCTGGGCGGCGGGCAATTCGTAATGCCGGCGAAACGATTCGTAAGAGCCCAGGTAACCCGGCATGAGGAAGTCCATGATGGACCACAAATCGGCGATGCTGTTTTCGATCGGCGTGCCGGTCAGCACCAGGCGGTGCATGCTGCGCAGGCGTTTGGCGGCCATGGCATTCTGGGTGGAGCGATTCTTGATATGCTGCGCCTCGTCCAGCACGATGGCCGCGAATTCGTACTCGATGTATTGCTCCACATCGCGCCGCAACAGGGCGTAGGAAGTGATCACCAGGTCGCAAGCCGGGACATCCCCCCAATGCGCGTGCCGGTCGGCGCCGTTGATGACCAGGGTGCGCAAGCCGGGGGTGAAACGCCGGGCTTCTGCTTCCCAGTTCTCCACCAGGCTGGTGGGACAGATCACCAGGGATGGTTTGCCGCGTGTCTGCGGATGCAGCCGCTGCAAGCTGAACCAGGCCAGGGCTTGCAGGGTCTTGCCCAGGCCCATGTCATCGGCCAGGATGCCGCTGAACAGGCATTGCTCCAAAAAACGCAGCCAATTCAGGCCTTCTTTCTGGTAAGGCCGCAGCAGGCCGTCCAGGGCCGGCGCCAACTGCAATGGCGGCGGCGGTTGCACGCGGTTCTGGACATCAGCGCGCGCCGACCACCCCGGCGGCGCTTCGATGTCAATGCCGTCCAGGGCCGCGAGGGCGGTCTTGACGTAGGCGGTATACACCCCGGCCAGACGGAAAGCGCCGGGCCGGGAGCCGTCGCGGCTGGCGCAATCGCGGAAGATTTCGTTCACCGCCTCAATCGCGCCGGTATCCAGCATGATCAGCCGCCCGGCGTATTCCAACCCGGCGTCGCCCTTTAACAGCGCCCGCTGGATTTCCGCCGGCGGAATGCGGTTGCCGCGGCCATCCTCGTATACCAGCGCCACTTCGAACCAGTCCGCTCCGGGCTCGTCATGGATATGCACCACCGGCATGGCAAACTCCGCTTTTTCGATGAATTCGGCAATGCTGCCGGCAAAATCCACGCGCCAGCCGATCCGCCGCAGCGCCGGCAGCACGCCGCCCAGGAAATTGCGCACTTCGCGCAGTCCGGAGAGCGGCGCCAGTTCATCGCCGTAATCGCCGCGCAAACCGAATCCTGCCAGGCGCTCCAGCGCGCTCTTTTCATCATCCAGGTTGCGCACGGCGTAGCCCAGAATATTGTCGGGGTCCGGCAGGGCGAAGTACCCGGCCGGGTCCGGTTTGCAGGCCACGAGCGAGATTTCACCGTATTCCGCGTTCAGGGCGGCTGAAAGCGACGCCAGGCTGCCCCGCACGGTCAAGCGGTAGCGCGGCGCCGCCGGCACAATCGTGAAAAGATTTTTATCAAAATCCAGCTCCAGCGTGATATGCCGGGCGATCATATCCAGTTCCAACTGCAGGCAGCGCGGCACCGCCGGGCGTTCAATCCGCACGGCCCCCTGATAAATCGGCTGCAGCGGCGGCGGCAACACCGACGCCAGGGGCCAGAAAGCGCCCGCCTGCCAGACCCATCCCGCCCGGCCCGCCACCAGGTAAACGGGGTCATCCGGCGAAACGGCCGGGCGGCTGCCGGGAACAGCGCCGCGCAGACTCAAGTGGAGTTCGCCGGTATGCCAATCCAGGCTGACGCCGGCGCGCGTATCCACCCTGGCGCTCATTACCGGCACAGGCTGGCCCGACGCGCCGTGCAGCAGGTGCCGGCCGGCATGCAGGGCCAGCAGGTTCAGAAAATCCGCCGCGGCCAGGTCCATCCGGCCCGGGGCCGGACCGCCGGCAATATCTTCCCAGACAAACAAGACCGCCTCATCCTGGGGGGCAAAGGCCAGCGGCACATCCGTAGGCACGGCATCCGCCGGCTGCGTCCGGCCGGCATATTCCACCAGGCAGGCCACCGGCACACGGCCGGTCCGATGCCAGTACGCCACCCAGTCTTCCGGCATCTGGAGTTGCAGACGCGCCGGCGCGGCGCCATCCGTCCCCGGCGGCTCCCGGCACAGGTAAGGCCGACCGGGGGACGCCTGGGCCGGCGTCGGTACGCCGGCGGACCATTCGCGCCGGGCATCCTGCTTCAGCAATTCCAGCCCAGTGGCCACCACGTGCGCACAGGTGATCCAGCGCTGCTGGCTGTCGTAACACGGACATTGATTCTCGGAGGCGCCGTTGGGCAGAATCTTGAAACGGCAGGTGATCGTGCCCTGCCCGTAGCGGATCGTGCCGCGCGCAATCGGATGGCGGTACTCCGCCTCCAGCACCAGCCCCTTTTCAAACAATACCCGGCCCTGGTGAAACACCGTTGGCCCCGCCCAGTCCATCAATATTTTTCTGGTAAAAGGAAGCATGGTCAACATCCAACATCCAGCGGCGGCAAAAATTCAACGCTCTATTCTACTCCCACCCGCAAAAAACATCAATTACGAACCTGAATAATCTTCCCGCGAATCCGGGTTTGACATTCCCGGCCAAAAACATACAATACTGGCTTCAATGCGGGCCAAAAAAAACAAACCGGCCCGCCCGGCGCGGACGGTTGGCGGCATGGATGAGCGGAAAGGCAAACAATACAGGAGATGGCCATGGATTACGGGTTAACTGAACAGCAGCAAATGATAAAAGATGTCTGCCGCCAGGTGGCCGTCGAAAAAATCAAGCCGATCCGCGAACATTACGACGAAGCCAACGAATTCCCCAAGGAAATGCTCAAGGTCTTTGCGCAGGCTGATTTGTGTGGCCTGTACATCGAGGAAAAATACGGCGGGATGGGCGGCGGCGTCATGGATTTGACCGTCTGCGTGGAGGAACTTTCCAAGGTCTGCAGCGGGATCGCCCTGAGCCTGGCTGCCACCGCCCTGGGCATTTTCCCCATCGTGCTGTTCGGTAATGACCGGCAGAAATCCAAGTACCTCCCCCGGATCGCCAAGGGCGAAGCGCTGGGCGCCTTCGGCCTGACCGAGGCCAATGCCGGCAGCGACGCCGGCGCCATTGCCACCACCGCCGTGCGCGACGGCGATTTTTACGTGCTGAACGGCACGAAGCAATGGATCACCAACGGCGGCGAGGCCGAAATCTACACCGTCGTCGCCAAGACCAACAAAGCCAAGGGCGCGCGCGGCGCCAGCGCCTTCATCGTTGAAAAGGGCACGCCGGGCTTCACCTTCGGCAAAAAGGAAAACAAGATGGGCATCCGCGCCTCCTCCACGCGCGAGCTGGTCTTCCAGGATTGCCGCGTGCCGGCGGAAAACCTGCTTTCCCGTGAAGGCATGGGCTTCCTCGTCGCCATGAAAACCTTCGACATGTCGCGCCCTGGCGTGGCGGCCCAGGCGCTGGGCATTGCCGCCGGCGCGCTGGAGGAAGCGGTGCAGTACAGCCGCCAGCGCCGCCAGTTCGGCAAGCCGATCTGTTCGTTCCAGGGGGTGCAATTCATGCTCGCCGACATGGCCACGCAGGTGGAAGCCGCGCGGGCCCTGGTTTATCAGGCCGCCCGGTTTATTGACGCCGGCGCCAAGGATGTCAGCAAAATCTCCGCCATGTGCAAGCTGTTCGCCTCCGACACCGCCATGCGCGTCACCACCGA